>NZ_AP019784.1 GCF_019670005.1 Methylomagnum ishizawai
AGGCCGAGTTACTGAACTACCGCAAGGATGGCAGCGAATATTTCATCCATATCGCGGTGCATCCCATCCCGGACCCCGGCGGGCGGGTCGCCCAGTTCATGGCGATCCAGAGCGATATCACCGGGCGCAAGCGCTACGAGCAACTGTTGGCCCGGCAATCCACCCGCCTCAGTTCCCTGCTGAAAACCGCCAGCGACGGCATCCACCTGCTCGACGCGGAGGGGCGGCTGCACGAGGCCAGCGATTCCTTCATCAGGATGCTGGGCTATAGCCGCGAACAAGCCGCCAACCTCCGGGTCTCCGATTGGGACGCCCATTTCACCCCCCATGAATTGCGGACCCTGCTCCCCGAATTGATCGCCGGCGGTGGCCGGGTGTTCGAGACCCGGCACCGCCGCCGCGACGGCACGATGTTCGATGTGGAAATCAGCGCCATCGGTTTGGAACTGGAGGGGCAACCGTTCCTGTTCGCCTCCTCCCGCGATATCACCGAGCGCAAGCGCCACGAGCGGGAACTGGTGGAGGCCAAGCGCGAGGCCGAATCCGCCAGCCAGGCCAAGAGCGCCTTCCTCGCCACCATGAGCCATGAAATCCGCACGCCCATGAACGCGATCCTGGGCACCTTGGACCTGCTGCGGGAATCGCCCCTGGACACCGAGCAAGCCCTGTGGGTCAAGACCGCCCACCAATCGGCCCTGGCGCTGCTGGCCGTGATCGAGGACGTGCTGGATTTCTCCAAGATCGAGGCCGGGAAGCTGGTCCTCCGCGATTTGGGCTTCGACCTCCGCGCCTTGCTGGACGAGGTCGTGCGGCTGTTCCAGGACCGCGCCCTCGCCAACCGCCTGGACCTATCCCTCCAGGTCGCCCCGGAGATTCCGCGCTATGTGCGCGGCGACCCGTTCCGGCTCCGGCAAATCCTGGTCAACCTGCTGGGCAACGCCGTGAAATTCACCGACCAGGGCCGGATCGATCTGGCCGTGGCCCTGGCCGGGTACGAGAAGGAGGCGGTCCGGCTGCGCTTCCAGGTCGAGGACACCGGCATCGGCATCGCCCCGGAGCTGCAAAAGCGCTTGTTCCAGGAATTCGTGCAGGTCGATTCCGGCCCGGCCCGCCGCCATCCCGGCACCGGCCTGGGGCTGGCGATCTGCAAGCGCCTGGCCGGGCTGATGGCCGGGGAGATCGGCGTGGACAGCGCTCCGGGCCGGGGCAGTGTGTTCTGGTTCACGGCGCGGCTCGGGATCGGCGGGTCCGAACCCAGCGCCGAGGACGCCCTGCCCCCCGCCGCCGCCCAGACCGACCGGCGCTTGTTGATCGCGGAGGACGGCGAGACCAACCGCCTCATCATGACCGCCCTGCTCGGCAAGGCCGGCTATATCGTGGCGACCGCCCAGGACGGGCGCGAGGCCTACCAAGCCCTGTGCGAACGCGATTACGACCTGATCCTGATGGATGTGCAAATGCCGGTGATGGACGGTTTGGAGTCGGCGCGGGCGATCCGGGCCATGCCCGGTCCCAAGTCGCGCATCCCCATCATCGCCCTCACCGCCGACGCCTCCGCCGAGAGCCGGGAAGCCTGCCTCGCCGCCGGGATGAACGATTTCATCTCCAAGCCGGCCCGGCGCGACCGGCTGTTGGCGACCCTGGCCCGCTGGCTCCGGCCCACGGTCCCGGCCCCGGCGACGATCCAGGCCACCCTGCCGCCGTTGTTGGACCGCGACGTCCTGGAAACCCTGGTCCACAACACCGACGCGGACACCATGAGAATGGCGGTGGATGCGTTCTTCGCCGGGATGGCGGAGTATGTGGAGCGGATCGAACTGGGACGGCGGCGGGGAGCCTTGGATATCCTGGGGCGGGAGGCCCATACCTTGAAGAGCGGGGCGCGGTTGATCGGGGCCGTGCGCCTGGCCGAAGCCCTGTCCGCCCTCGAGATCGCCTGTAAGCGCGATATCGCCGAATCGGCCCCGGTGTTGGCGCAGGATTGCCTGTCCTTGATCGCCGCGACCCACGAGCGCTATGTGGACGAGGGCATCATCCCGCCCGCCGGGACTTGAGGCGGTCCGGGCGGGCGGGCCGGACCACAGGGCGCCTTATCGGGAGACACCATGAGCGAGCATCCACGACTGGCCTATTTGATCGGCCCATATCCGGCTTCCTCCCATCCCCGCGTGTTGGGGGAAATCGCCGAACTCCGCCATCTCGGCTTCACCATCGGGGTGGCGGCGCTGGACGGCCCCGCCCCGGAAGACCCGGACGGGCAGCCCGGGCGGCGGGGCTGGATCGGCGCGGCCGCCGCCCTGGCCGCCACCCTCGCCACCCGGCCCTTGGGATTCTGGCGCGGACTCCGGCTGGCCCTGGGAATGGGGGGCTGGAATCCCAAGCGCGTCGCCGGGAACCTGGCCCATCTGGCCGGGGCCGCGCGGCTGGGGCGCTGGCTGCGGGCCGGGGGCTTCGGCCATCTGCATGTGGATCGCGCCACCCCGGCGGCGACGGTCGGGCTATTGACCCAGGCCATGTTCGGCGTGGGCTATTCCTTCGCCGTCCACGGCCCGGACGAATTCTACGACGCGCCCGGCCATGCCCTGGCCGAGAAAATCCACGGGGCCGATTTCGTCGTCTGCGTCAGCCACTATGCCCGCGGCCAAATGCAAATGCTGTCCCCGCTGGCGCAATGGCCGAAATTCGAGGTTTGCCGCCTCGGGATCGATCCCGAGCGCTTCGCGCCGGTGGCGCGGCCCGCCCGGCCCGAGTCGTTCCGTTTGCTGTGCGTGGGGCGCTTGGCACCGGCCCAGGGACAGGCCGTGTTGCTGGAATCGGTGGCCACGCTGCGGCAACGCGGCCACAACGTCCATCTGACCCTGGTCGGCGACGGTCCCGACCGCGCCACCCTGGAAACCCTGGTGGCGGCGCTGCGCCTGCGGGAAGCGGTGCGGTTCACCGGCGCGGTCGATGCGGCCTCGGTGCTGGGCTTGTACGAACGGGCCGACGCCTGCGTGCTGCCGAGTTTCGCCGAAGGCTGGCCGGTGGCGCTGATGGAAGCCATGGCCACCGGCCTGCCCTGTGTCGCCACCCGGGTCGCCGGCGTGCCCGAATTGATCGACGACGGGGTGCAGGGCTTGCTGGTGGCGGCTTCCGATGGCGAGGGCCTGGCCGACGCCATCGAACGCTTGATCGGCGATCCCGGCTTGCGGGCCAACCTGGCGGAGGCGGGGCGGGCACGGGTGTTGGCGGATTACGCCCTCAGGGTCAACAGCGCCCGCCTGGGAGCGGTCTTCCGGGCGCGGCTGGGGTATTGAGGCCCCGGCGCGGGGTGGCCGCCTCCCCACGCCCCGCGGCCGCCTGGTAGCCAGGGGGCCATTTCCGTTTTGTTTCGCGGGCCGCCCCGGCGTAGGGGTTGGTCCGTATCCGCGCAAACTGGAGTTTGCGCCCCGGCCTTTCCCAAGCAGCGTTGCAAAACCTACACCTCCCGTCCCGCCAAGCCCCCGCGATAAGCCTGCGCCGGGTTGGATGGGGCGATCCCTGTACCAAACCCGACAAAGCCGCGACCCTGGAAAAACCCGCCGACGGCTAGGCCAACCCTCCTGAAAACCTCTCTGAAACCAAAAACATAGATCGTCGGCCCGGCTCACGTCCAGCGCGGCCCGCCCCCTGGCACCGAATCTGCTTATGGCGTGGAATGGAGCGATTGGGGTCGAGGGCGGACATCGCCCCGGTGCGACCCCCCGATGCCAGCCGTCCGGCCCGCAGGCCGCGGCGCGGCGTGGTTCCATATCCCTTTGGTTCAGCAGTGGGTTGCCGGGATGGAACATTCTTTCAGTGGTTCGACTAGGCCGCCCTTGTCTTGCGGGAAGGCCAAATATCTCGTGGTTTTGCTGCATGGCGCGGGTTCAAGCGCGGACGAAATCATCGACCTGTCATTGGAGTGGGCCCCTACCCTCAACAAAGCCGAGTTCCTCGCCCCCGAACTGCCTTGGCCGCCGCGGACGGACGGGCTGGAAGGGTCCGGTCCGTCGCCGGTCCGGGAAGCGGGCATGGTGGAGGGCTTGCGGCGCTACCTGGAAGCGGCCCTGGCCGCCAAGCGCCTCAAGCACGCGCAGCTGGCCCTGGTGGGATTCGCCGAGGGGGCCGGGCTGGCGCTCGCCCTGGGGACGGGCCAAGCCGATCCCTTGGGCGCGGTCGTCGCCGTCGGACCGGGGGCCAGGCCCTGGCCGGAACCCGTCGGCGCGGCCCGGCCCCCAGGGCCGACGTTGCTGGTTTCAACCCATACCGGTCCCGAAGCGCCGGCAACGGACTGGCGGGAAACGCTGAAGGAATTACAAAGCGCCGGGATCGCGGCGGAGTACCTGGAAGCGCCGGGCGATTATTTTGGCTTGGACGACCAGGGGTTGGCCCGGATCGCCGATTATCTGCATGCGCATATCGCCCAATCCAATCCGGCCTAGGATACGGTCGTGGATCGTTTCCCGTTGTTCCCGAAGCGGATACCAGGGCCTCGCGCAAGGGCGGCTTTTATGCGTCCGCGCCTTCGCGTGGGGGGAAGACGGTTGATTCCAGCCAAATCCTCGGAGCCTATCCCATTGGGCCAGCCGCGGCAGCGCGGGGATGGCCTAGCGGGATGGGCTTTTCACGGCCTATCGCGGGGTGGTAATCCACCCTTTTTGTTAAAAAGCAAGAAACCATCAGGAGATCACCAAAGTGGCTGATTACAACGTCACCGTCGAAGAATTGCCGAGCGGCAAATGGGCCTGTTTCCTACGCATCGATGGCGTGGAGGAGCCTATCAACCTCGGCAAGGAATTCAAAAACGAGGAACGCGCGGAAAACTGGCTGAACGTCTCGGAGTCGGTCACCGCGATTGAGATGATGCTCAGGAAACACAAGAAGCCGGAGTAAGCCCCGGTTTCATCCATAGACTCCATTTTGATCGCACGACAGCCATGGCCGACTTCATTCAAGCCCATGCGGGCCACGCCGATTGGCAAATAGCCCTGGAACACTGCTGGAGCCAGGTCCGGCAGCAGCTCGAATCCACCCCGGTGGCCGGCCTTAGCCTGGGCTGGTGTTATTGCACCGACCACTATGCCGCCCAGGTCGGCGCCATCCTGGAAACCCTGGGCCGGCATCTGCCGGGTGTGCATTGGGTGGGTACCCTGGGCATCGGCGTCGCCGCCGGGCCGGTGGAATACATCGACGAACCGGCCATGGTCCTGTTGTTGACGAATTTGCCGCCGCAATCCTTCCGGCTGTTCTCGGCCTTCCAGCCCCTGGACGCCCGGCCCCCCGGTTTCGAGCCCTTCACCGCCTTGGTCCACGCCCATGGCGCTACCGGAGAATTGGCCGCCGGGTTGAAACGACTGAGCGACCAGACCTCGACCGGATATTTGTTCGGGGGCCTCTGTTCGGCCCGCCACCGGGCCTTGCATTTCGCCGATGCCGTGTTCGGCGACGGCCTGTCGGGGGTGGCGTTCGGTCCGGAGGTACCCCTGCTGTCGCGTGTGACCCAGGGCTGCCAACCTATCGGGACGCAGCGCCGGATCACCCGTGGCGAGGGCAATCTCCTGGTCACGCTGGACGGGCGGCGGGCCTTGGATTGCGTGCTGCAAGACCTGGGCTTGCCCGAAACCCTGTCGGACGCGGAACTGAACCGCGCCCTCGCCACCACCCTGGTGGGACTCACCGCCACGGGCGAGGATGTTTCCGCCCAGCCGGGCAGCTTCGGCACCAATACCGAGGTCCGCCATATCGTGGGCGTCAGCCGCAAAAGCGGCGTGCTGGTGGTCGCCGAGCCATTGCGGCCCGGCACCAAGCTGGCTTTTTGCCGCCGCGACGCCCAAGCCGCCCAGCACGACCTGCTCCGCATCCTGGGCGAAATCCGCCGCGACTGCGGAAGCTCGGCGCGGATCGCCGGGGCGCTTTACATCAGTTGCTCCGGTCGCGGCGGCCCGCATTTCGGCGCGCCCCACGCCGAGTTCCAAATGGTCAGCCGCGGGTTGGGCGAGGCCGTGCCCTTGGTCGGCTTTTTCGCCGGTGGCGAAATCGCCCGCAGCCATCTCTATGGCTACACCGGGGTCTTGACCGTCTTCACCGCGCCGTTGTGAGGCGGAGCGCCGGACCGGGGCGGTCCGGTCTTCCCAAGGGCGGACCCCTCACAACCGCTTGATCCGCGCCTCCCGCGCCCATAGCCGCAGTTCGCCGCAAGCTTCCAGGAAACCGGCGAGCGCTTCCGGCCCGCCCAGCGCGAACACGCCTTCATCCGGTTCCACCCCGGCTTTTTCCAACAAGGGCAGGGCGGAGGGCGCATAGCCGATGAACTTGGCATGGGCATAGGCGTCGGCCACGAAATCGCGGGCGGTCGGCTCCTGTTCCAGCAATTTGGCCCCGAATTCCGACACCAGCACGGCCACCGCGTCGAACAGCACCGACGGCCCGCCATCCAGCTTTTCATCGGCTTGGATCCACGTGCCATCGCGGGCGGTCACGCCGCCGACTTCCGGGGCCACGATCACCAGCGTCCCCCCGGCCGCCGTGACGGCCCCGTCCAGCGCCGACAGCAAGGCGGACTCGACCCCGTCCGTCACCAAGGCCCCGAGCCTGCGGCCCTCGAACCGCCCCGGCCCGTTGAGCAGGATGCTGAGGGCGGGCGACGGCGGCAGGTCTTGGCGGGTGGGCCAGGCGGCGTCGGCGGGCTTGGGTATTTCCTTGAGCCGCAGTCCTTCCGCCACCGTCCGCGCCAGGCCGGCATCGATATTGAGCAGATGCGCCACCATCCGGCTGCGGATCGCCGGGCGCTGGACCTTGCTCAACTCGAACACCAGGGCGGCGGCGATATGGTTTTGCTCGGTTCCGGTCTGGCTGATATAGAACTGCCGGGCCTGGCTGTAATGGTCGCCGAAGGTGTCCGAACGGGACCGCAGTTTTTCCCCTTCCACCCTGGCCGGGAACGGCGTATGGCCCCGGACCGGGCATTCCCGCGGCCCGCCGCTATCGCCCTTCCAGGAATTGGGTTCGTAATTGACCCGGCCCTTGGGATTGTGGAGCGCCATCTGCCCATCCTGCTGGAAATGATGGACCGGACAGGTCGGGGCGTTGATCGGCAATTGGGTGAAATTGGGGCTGCCCAGCCGTTTGAGCTGGGTGTCGAGGTAGGAGAAATTGCGCCCCTGCAACAAGGGGTCGTCGCTGAAATCGATCCCAGGCACCACGTTCTGGGTACAGAAGGCGACCTGCTCGGTCTCGGCGAAGAAATTATCCACGCAGCCATCGAGGATCAAGCGCCCCACCCGCCGCACCGGCACTTGCTCCTCGGGGATGATCTTGGTGGCGTCGAGGATATCGAACTCGAAGCGCTCGGCGAACGCCTCGTCGAAGAGTTGCAACCCCAGTTCCCACTCGGGAGGGTCGCCCGCTTGGATGGCGTCCCACAGGTCGCGGCGGTGGAAATCGGGATCGGCCCCGTTGATCTTGAGCGCCTCGTTCCACACCACCGATTGCAGGCCCAGCTTGGGTTTCCAATGGAATTTCACGAAGGTCGATGCGCCTTGCCGGTTGACCAGGCGGAAACTATGCACCCCGAACCCCTCCATGAAGCGGAAGGAACGCGGAATCGCCCGGTCCGACATGACCCACATCACCATGTGCATGCTTTCCGGCGTCAGCGAGATGAAATCCCAAAAATTATCGTGCGCGGTCTGGGCCTGGGGGAAACCCCGGTCCGGTTCCGGCTTGGCCGCGTGTATCAGGTCGGGGAACTTGATGGCGTCCTGGATGAAGAACACCGGGATATTGTTGCCGACCAAATCCCAGTTGCCCTCCTGGGTATAGAACTTGGTCGCGAAGCCGCGCACATCGCGGGCGAGGTCGGCGGAACCCTTGTTGCCGACCACGGTCGAGAACCGCACGAACACCGGCGTCCGCTCGCCCGGACGCTGGAACAGGTCGGCCCGGGTGATATCGGCCAGCGAGTCGTAATTCTCGAAAAAACCATGGGCACCGAAGCCACGGGCATGGACCACCCGTTCCGGGATGCGCTCGTGGTCGAAATGGAAGATTTTTTCGCGGAAATGGAAATCCTCCAGCAGGGTCGGGCCTCGCGGGCCGGGTTTCAGGGAGTTTTGGTCGTCGGCGACCGGGATGCCCTGCTGGGTGGTGAGCGTCGGCGTGTCGCCGCCGGCGGTCTGATGGGTCTCGCCACCCTGGCCGCGGACGAGGGTTTGATCGAGCAATTGCGCCGACTCACGATCCTGGCGCGTGGGTTTCTGTGTCATATCCGGTTCCTCCTGATCGTTCCTGGGTGGGCATCCATGCGCGTTCCCGCGCCTTGCGGGTATTAACCCCGTGGCTGTGACCCGGAAAGCCCCGCAAAATTCCCGGTGATAAAGCATGGCCGGGTTATTTCCCGGCGGCGGGATGGCGTAATGGCCACGGCGATGAAAACCGGGGACCAGCGCCGGGCATAACCCAGGCCGGGCCTCGACAATCCACGGCCCCAGCATAAGCACTCATCCCTATGGGCAAACCATGGACCCGCTTGGATAATTACACCGATAGGCCCATGGATTGGGCATCGGCAACCAAAAACCAGCCATGGATGGGCCAGTATGGAAGACACCTTGAATTATGCGCTGCAAAGCCAGCGCTGGCACGGCACGGATGCCGCCTATTTCGAGCGCTGGCACCGTTTGCACGGGGCTTCTTTGATCCGCTGGGCCGGCCTCGATAAAACGGCCCATATCCTGGATATAGGCTGTGGCTTCGGCCTGCATATTTATTCCCTGCTCGCGCAGGGATATGTCAATGCCACCGGCATCGATATCGACGCGGCGCAAATCGCCGTGGCCCAAACCCACGACCTGCCCTGCCAAAGAATCACCCCGGAACAAGCCGATGCCTTCTATGCCGCGCTGACCGGCCAGATCGATACCGTATTGATGCTGGATGTTTTGGAGCATATCCCTAAATTGGAACAAGTTGATTTCCTGCGGCGGTTGCATCCTATTTTCAAACCCGGGGGCCGCTTGATCGTCCGGGTACCCAACGCCCTCGCACCCACCGCGCTCTATCATCGCTATACCGATTTCACCCACCATTGTTGCTTCACCCCGGAAAGCCTGGAATTCGTGCTGGGCAACGCCGGGTTCGAATCGCGGGGTGTGGTGGCCGACACGGATTTGAAGCTGGGCAAGGTATGGTATAAGCCCTGGTCGTTATTCCGTTATCTGCTGGCCGGTTCCAGCCGTTTATTCTGGCGTGCGGCCTATATCGCCGATCTCGGGCGGCCCGCCCTATCCTTGCCGCTGACCCGGAATATCGTGGCCGAAGCGCGGCCTTCGCTGCCGGGCCCGGAATAGCCCTGGCTTGGCCATAATGGAAAACCAGGATCGGACCAGGACGGCGCGGATGAAGTTTCCCAATCACGAGCAGTTAAAAGCCATTGATCTGGTCACGGTCGATGTTTTCGATACCCTCTTGTGGCGCCGGCCCATCAGCGAAAATCGGCGCTTGCTGAACGCCGCCCGCAGCCTTTGTCTACACCCCGATTCGAAATCCCATGGCCTGGACCCCGGCGTGGTTTTGCAACTCCGCATCCAGGCCAAGCATTATGCTTATCGGACCTTGGCCATCGCCGACCCGGAGCGGGAAATCACCCTGGATGGTTTATTGGCGGGACCGGCCCGTTTGCTCGGCATGCCGGATGATGCGGAAACCTTATGGGCGGCCTTGGAAATCGACCAGGACACGCACAGCGTGCGGCTCAACCGCAAACTTTGCGCGGCCTTGCGGCGGATCAAAACCTTGGGGAAGCGCATCGTCGCGCTCAGCGATACCCATTATTCCAAGCCGCAAATGGCCCGGTTATTGGAAGGTGCGGGTTGTGTGGGAATAGTTGATGAAATCTATACCAGCGCGGATTTGGGTTTCACCAAGCGGGGTGGACAAGCATTTCCCTGCGTGGCCGAGCGCGAAGGCGTGGACTTGCGACGCATCGCCCATATCGGCGACGATGCCTGGGCCGATGGGCTACAAGCGGCCAAGCATGGAATCCAGGTATTCGTCACGCCACAACCTAGTTATAAAACAGGTTTGCATAAGCTAGATGGGGGATTGTTCGCAGCCGAATACGCCATTAAAAACAAGCTGAAAAGCCTATCCGATAGCGCGACACACGACCATCGCCCGCAACCCCTATCGAAAGGTGACATGGGTCGGCAAATACTCGGACCCATCACCGCCGAATATTGCCTATGGCTATGGTTATATCTCGCCTCGATTTCCCAGCCGGAAAACGCGGTCGCGCTGTTTTGCGCCAGGGGAGGTTTACGGATGCGCCGGGCTTTTGCAACCGTCTTGGAACGCCTGGGCTTGTCTTCGCCGGTGCGGACCGGGGATTTCATGGTGTCCCGGCTGGTCGCGGCGCGGACCGCCCTGGTCCGGGGTTCGTTATATGCCTGCGCGGAGTTGGCAAGGGAATATAAGCATGCTTCCTTGGCGACGGTGGCGCGGGCTTTATCCAGCGTGCCTTTGGTATTCGGCGAACACTGGGACCGGCCTTTCAGCCCGGAACTCTTTTTCGAGTCTCTCGACCGCGATCCGGCGGGAATGGCTTTGCGCCAGGATTTAGCGCTACAAAACGCTTTATTCAGACAACACCTCGACGCCGTGGCCCAAGGTGCCGGGCGTTTACTGCTGTGCGATACCGGATTGTTCGCCAGCACCCAGCGCTTATTGGAAGAGGGAATGCCGGAGCGGCGTTGGGAAAGCGTATTGTTCGCACGGGCCAATTATAAAGGATTTCCGACCCCACATTTCGCCCGTGCCACGGGTTTGATGGTGGAGCGGAATTTTTATCATCCCTTAAGGATAAAATCCATCGTCCTGCGTTATTGGCATATCGTGGAATCGCTATTCGAGCCGGAATTACCCAGCGTCAAATCCTTCCATGTGGCCACCGACGGCGGCGTGGTTTCCAATCTGGAATTCCACGGTTGGGAAACCTGTCTGGACGGGGTTGGAGATTCCTGGTTCGCCGGAACCCTGGAGTATCTGGAAGATTTACGGGCAGGGGATGTTCCGAAAATCCTCGCCGATTCCGCAGCGGCTTGGCGGCGTTTGCGCCGGCTCATCCTGTTTCCCCACCGGAGCGAGGTCGCCCTCATGGCGGTGGATCGCAGGAGCGTGGATTTCGGGCGCGATGGCCAGGTCGGAACCTGGCCGGTCCAGGCGGAGGCAGGCAGGTTCCGGTTGCGGGAATTGAAGGAATCCCTATGGCGGGAAGGTTATATCGCCCTGGCTTGCCCCAGGTGGAATACCTTGTTGCAAATGGCCTGGGAGGGTGCCTATATCTTGCGGCCCGCCTTGGCCCCCCTGTGGAAGCGGCGATAAGTCCGCGGTTGGGTGGGCCGCTTGTGCTTTCGACCAACGCTTATATGAGGCCTTCCCGGTTGGCGCTCCTCCTTGCCCGGTGCCGGGACCGGGCTACCCGGCACGGACGCGATCCCCGGCCCGCCTGTCCACCGTAGCGATTCCTTCGCGAACCCGTAACCTGATTGCAATATTGCCCCGACATACTCGCCCGTCTTAGGCATGATGCGGACGCAGAGCGATATGAAATTACGGGTTTATTTTGGGGCGCTGGTCCTGTTGGCTTTCCCTGGGCTGGCCTTGTCCTGGTGGAACGACGATTGGTCCTCGCGCAAGCAAATCACCTTGGATGCCAGCGTGACCGGCGCGGATATCCGCGACAACGTGGCGGATTTCCCGATGCTGGTCCGGCTCCATACCGGCAATTTCGGCTATTTCGGCGAACTGGCCGAGGGCGGCAAGGACCTCCGCTTCATGGTGGACGACAAAACGCCGCTGAAATTCCATATCGAGAAGTTCGACGCCACCAATGAAATGGCCCTGGTTTGGGTGAAGGTGCCGCGCATCCAAGGCGGTGCCAGCAGCGACGCCTTCTGGATGTATTACGGCAACGGCTCGGCGGCGGACGGCGGCGACGCGGGCGGCACCTACGATGTGAACCAAGCCCTGGTGTTCCATTTCGACGACAAGAATCCCACGCCCCAGGACGCCACCGCCTACGCCAACCATGCCGCCAAATCCCTGGCCGCGGTGGAACCCGCCGGCTGGATCGGCGCGGCGGCCAAGTTCGCGGCGGCGGGGTCCATCGAAGTCCCGGCTTCCCCGTCGCTCGCCCTCGACCCGGCCAAGGGCTGGACCTTCTCCGCCTGGATCAAGATCGACCAGAGCCAGCCCGAAGCCTATATCTTCCGCGCCGCCGAAGGGGCCAACGCCCTGGAACTCCTGGTGCGCGACGCCACCGTGGTGGCCCGCTACGTCCAGGGTGGCAAGACGGTGGAAACCGCGCCCGCCCCGATCCAGCAACCGGGCCAATGGCGGCATGTGGCCGTGGTGCTGCGGCCCGACAAGCTCGAACTCTACGTGGACGGCAACAAGGGCGGCGAATCCCCCGCCACCGCCGTCGCGATGAATCCGGCGCTCACCCTGGGCGGCACCGCCACCGGCGGTTTCCTGGCCGGCTTCCTGGACGAGGTGCAAATCTCCAACGCCGCCCGCGGCGCGGAATGGATCAAGTTGTCGGCCCGCAGCCAAAGCCTGGATTTCACCATCGCCAATTTCGGCCAGGACGAATCCAAGGGCGGGGCGGGCGGCGAAAGCTCGTTCGTGGTCATCATCCAGAACGTGACCATCGACGGCTGGGTAGTGATCGGCCTGACCGGCGTCATGTTCATCGTGTCGATCCTGGTCATGACCATCAAGGCCATGGTGATCGCCAAGGTCCGCAAGGACAACAAGGCGTTCCTCGCCGCCTATGAAAAGGTCAGCCCCGACAATCCCGGCCAATTGGACCGCGAAGAAAGCGAAGAGGAAAAAGAACTGGCCGAATCCGAATTCCTGGCGGCCATCGTCGGCAAGCACGATCATTTCCAAAGCTCGCCGCTCTACCACATCTACCATGCCGGGATCGCCGAGGTGAAAAAGCGGGTGGGCAATTCGTCCAAGCCGCTGACCCCGGAAGCCCTGCATGTGATCCGGGTCAAGCTGGATTCCATCGTGGTGCGCGAGAGCCAACGCCTCAATAGCAAGATGGTGTTGCTGACCATCTCCATCGCGGGCGGGCCGTTCCTGGGGCTGCTCGGCACCGTGGTGGGCGTGATGATCACCTTCGCGGTGATCGCCGCCACCGGCGACGTGAACATCAACTCCATCGCGCCCGGTATCGCGGCGGCGCTGTTGGCGACGGTGGCGGGTCTCGCGGTCGCCATCCCCGCGCTGTTCGCCTACAACTACCTGCTCACCCAGATCAAGGACATCGTCGCCGATATGCGGGTGTTCTCCGACGAGTTCCTGGCCATGCTGTCCGAGCGCGTCGCTGACCGCTTCCGGGAGGCCGCATGAAGGTCGAATCGGAAGAGAAGGTCTACGACGACATCAACATCACGCCCATGCTGGACGTGGCCTACGTGCTGCTGTTGATCTTCATCATCATGACCACGGCCACGGTGCAGGGCATCACGGTCAACCTGCCCAAGGCCAGCAGCACGCCGAGCCTGTCGAAGCCCAAGACCAAGGCGATTTCCATCACCCCGGACGGGACGATCTACCTCGACACCTACCCGGTGTCGATCCAGGAACTGGAAACCCGGCTGGCGCAATACAAGGCGGCGACGCCGGATTTGCCGGTGGTGCTGAAGGCCGATGCCTCCATCCAGTATGAAAAAGTCATACAGGTGCTGGACGTGGTGACGCGGCTCGAAATCAGCCAGCTCGGCCTCGTCACCCAGAAGCTGGTGAAATAACCCGCCGCGATGGAACAGAAGAACAAAGCCCTGAAATACCTGCCCGCCGCCATCGGGGTGGGTTTGGTCGTGGTCATCGCCATCGTGCTGTATCTGGTGCGGGATATTTTCGAGAAGCCGATCCAGAGCAAGAAGCAAGTCCAGCAAATCAGCGTGGTGCAGCCGCCCCCGCCCCCGCCGCCACCCCCGCCCGAGCAAAAACCGCCGGAACCCGAGGTGAAGGAGGAAAAGATCGAGGAACCCGAGCCGGAGCCGGAACCCGAGCCGGAACAACCCGAGGCGGAAGCGCCGCCGCCGGGCGAGGAACTGGGCGTGGACGCGGCGGGCGGGGCCGGTTCCGACGCCTTCGGCCTGGTGGGCAAGAAGGGCGGGCGCGGGCTGATCGGCGGGGGCGGCGGCAACGCCATCATCTGGTACGGCCAGCATATCGGCAAGGAATTGACCGACGAACTACACCGCAGCCTCAAGGACAAGGCCCGCAATAGCAGCTATTCGGCGGTGGTCCATCTGTGGATCGGCCCGGACGGCGGCGTCAGCCGGGTGGAACTGGCCAATTCCAGCGGCACGGCGGAAATCGACCAAGCCCTGAAAGCGGCGCTCAACGGCATCCGGGCGGGCCGGTTCAAGCCGCCACCCGAGCATATGCCGCAGCCCTTGAAAGTCCGCATCCGGTCCTAGCGCATTTTCGCCTTATTTGGTGGGCACGTATTCCGTGCCCACCGGGATAGCCCAGCCGTAGGCGGGGCGTAAACCATCCCGCCAACCCAGTTTTTGCAGATCGAACCCATGAACATCCCCCGCAAGAAACTCCTGGCGCTCGCCTGCTGTGCCCTGTGTTGGAGCGCCGCCGCCCGCGCCGAGCCCAAGGGCGGCGCCGACCCCGCCTTGACCCAGACCCTGCGCAAGACCCAGGGCATGTTGCGCCAAATCACCCAGGAAAAAGCCGACCTCGAAGCCAAGGCCGCCGACCTCGACAAGCAGCTCAAGGAGGCGCTCAAGCTGGCCGATGGGCTCAAGGCCCGCGTCAAGGAACTGGAACCCTTGGAAGGCCAGGTCAAGCAGCAAAAAGCCAGCCTCGACGCCTTGCAGGAAGGCAACGCCAACCTGCAACAACGCATCAGCGGCGACGCCGAGCGCATCCGTGGCGGCGTCGAGCAACAACGCAAGCTGGCCACCGAGTTGGAGAAGTTCCGCCGCGACAACGCCCTGCTGGTCAACGCCGTGGAGGAACGCACCCATTGGATCGCGGATTGTTCGGCCAAGAACCAAGCCCTGTTGCAGGCCAACCGCGAATGGATCGACCAGGGCGGCGATAAGACCCTTTGGGATAAGATCGTCGCCGCCGAGCCTTTCACCGGCATCGCCGCCGTGAAGCGGGAAAACGCCGCCGAGGCATTCCGTTACAAGCTGGGGGACCTCGAAGTCACACCTTGGCGCGAACCCGGCCCCGCCGCGCCCATCGAGCCACAGTCCGCCGCCGACGCCGAACCGACGGAGTCCGCGACTGCGCCGAGTTCTCAATAAGGACGAGGTTTCCCCGAACTAAGGACGGTTTTTCGATGGGGCATCCCGACCGGGATGCCCCTTTTTTGTGGATGGGCCGGGCCAGGGCGCTTCCCGGCCCGGATCATGCGCCCATGGCCGCCGCCCTGCGCCGCGGCACGGATTCCGCCCCGCCGTTCAACAAGGCGCCGAGGATGGGTTCGGCATGGTTGATCGGCAAGGAGAAATGCCCCTCGCCCGGCCAGTCGAACACCTGGGCCTGCGCCAGCGGCTCCGCCAACATCCGGCTATGGCAAGGCGGCACGGTGATATCGTCCGTGCCATGCCACAAGGCCACCGGCAGGTTGATCTCCGCAGGGTCGAAACCCCAATCGTGGGAGTACAGCATGAAATCCAGCAGCGCCCCGTGCATCCCAGGACGCAAGCCTTCGCCGATGGAGGCGCAAAGATCGGCCCGGATATCGGGGCGGGATAGGGTGGCGCGGTCGGCCTCCCGCATCGCGGTGGTCAAGAGGGCCAGGGCCACGTTGGGATTGGCCCGCATCAGCGGCCCCAGGACCGAGCCATAGACTCCCCGCATCAGCCAGGGTGCCCGGCGGGCGCTGACGAAGCCGAAACGGGCCGGGAAGTGCATGGGCTGGACCGCCGCGAGGGTGTGGACCGGACCCAGCCCGCCGACGAGGGTGGCGGCGGTGATCCGCTCCGGCAGGGCGTGGAGCAAGGCCAGCGCGTAGGGCGCGCCGCCCGAGACGGCCAGCAGCATGAACTGGCCGAAACCCAGGGCGTCGGCCAGTTCCGCCACATCGGCGGGCCAATCGAGGATACGCCGTCCCGGCTGGAAATCCGACAGGCCATAGCCGGGCCGGTCCGGGGCGACGATCCTGGCCCCCAGCTTGGCGGCGGCCCGGTCCACCAACACCGCCTCCAGCCGGGAGGCGGGGAAACCGTGGCAATACATCACCGGACGCCCTTGCGGGTCGCCCACCTCGGCGTAGCCGAGCTTACGTCCATCCCTGAGCTTGATTGTCCGATGCAAACGGGATTCTGCGCTCATTACCGACCTGCCTCCTAAGGATTGGGAACGCCGCGGCCAGAACTGGCCGCATGACGGCAGGAGGATATCGTGTTATCGGACCGGCGCAAAGCGGACCCGGTGCCGGGGCGGGTGTCTCCGCCGCGAAATCCAACCATGCTAGCCTATGACGCTTTCATCGAAACAGCCGGGAGCCGATTTGGAATCGAATATCGTCCGGGGCGGGGCCGGGGCTTTCGACCCCCGCCATTTCACACCGGGCCGTCCGGTCCTGCGCGGCCTGCCCGAATTACGCGAACTCTTGATCCTCGCCGACCACGCGCTGCGGGTTCCCGGGGCCCGGGCCGGGGTCGAGGAATTGGCCCGGCTCGAACATGGGGGCGAATCCTTCCCGTTGCTCGCCTTCCGCTTCGGACCCGACGATCCGGGCTTGCCGGTGTTCGCCTTGTTCGGCGGCGTGCATGGCTTGGAGCGCATCGGCACCCAGGTGGTCCTGGCCTATCTGCGCACCCTGCTGGAAATGGCCCGCTGGGACCGCGCCACCCAGGACATGCTGGCCACGACCCGGCTGGTCATGGTGCCCTTGCTGAATCCGGTGGGGATGTATCTCCGGTTCCGCGCCAACGGCAACCGGGTGGACCTGATGCGGAATGCCCCGGTCGAGGCCGAGGGCTTGGCGGCTTGGCATTGGTTCGGCGGCCAGCGCTTGACGCCCCGGCTGCCCTGGTACCGGGGCGCGGCGGACGCGCCCATGGAAACCGAGGCGCGGGCGCTGTGCGACTTCGTCCGCCGCGAAATCTTCCCGGCCCGCACGGCCCTGAGCATCGATGTGCATTCGGGCTACGGCAAGGTGGACCGGCTGTGGTTCCCCTACGCCAAGACCCGCGCCGCCTTTCCCGGCCTGCCCGAGGCCGTGGCCTTGAAACACCTGCTCGACCGCTCGCATCCCAACCATGTCTACCATGTCGAGCCGCAATCGCTGCACTATCTGGCCCATGGCGACCTGTGGGATTACCTCTACGACGGCTACCGCGCCGTCCAACCCGCCGGGCATTACCTGCCGTTCACGCTGGAGTTGGGTTCCTGGCTGTGGGTGAAGAAGAACTGGGTCCAGGCGTTCTCGGCCCTGGGCGTGTTCAATCCCCGGCTACCGCACCGGGTGCGGCGGACCTTGCGGCGGCATTTGTTCCTGTTCGATTTGTTCCACCGCGCCACCCGCTCGCCGGAGCCTTGGGCCGGGTTGGAATCCGCCGAACGCGGGCGGTTGGAGGCGCAAGGGCTGCGCCTTTGGTATGGGGGCGGGGAACGGGAGCGCCCGGCCCGCTAGGCCGGTCGATGACGGCGGGTACGGTGCCCGCAGAAGGAAAACGGCAAAGGCCGGTTTCCAATCCCGGCCTTCGGCGGCTTCCCGCAGGGGGACGGGGATGTCCCCCCGCGGGAAGCGTCTTTGGCTTATTTGACGCCCAAGGTCGCCTGCATCAGCGAGAAGAACACATCGGTGTTATCGATGGTGCCGCCGAGCAGGCTGGCCCCCCGGCCATAGGCCGACAGCGGGATATCGCCGCCGGTATGGACGGCCTGGTCGCCCGGCACCTGGCCGGTCACGAAGAAGCCGTCGGCCTGCTGGATGGGACGGGTTCCGCCCAGGCCGCCATCGGCGACGTTGTTGCGCGGATAACCGGACAGCGGCAGGACGCCATTGCCCGGCTGCTGGCTGTCGTTGGTCGGCTGCGGACGGGTGCGGTAGTCCTCGTAGCGGTCGCCATTGGCACCGTAACCCACCAGCAGGCGGTAGTCCACGTCGGTGGTGGTCGGGTAGCCGTCGGCGGCGATGGTGTATTTGGGGAACTTGGCGCTGTCGTAGGTGCCGACGGTGCCGTCGCGCAGGGCCGGGGTGCCCAGGGCGGTGGTGCCGCCCGCGGCGATGGCGGTTTGCAGGTCGGTGTCGGTCTTGGTGGAAGCGCCGATGATGACCGCGCCCGAGCATTCGTGGTCGGCGGTGACGATCACCAGGGTATCGGGATGGGTGGAAGCGTATTGCTTGGCCACGCCCACGGCGCGGTCGAACTCGATGGCTTCCAGGATCCAGCGCGAGCTATCCATCTGGTGGGCCTGCTTGTCGATGGAAGCAGCCTCCACCATCAACACGAAGCCGTCGGGGCTGTTGGCGTCCAGCACGTCCAGCGCCTTCTGGGCCATCTCGTCCAGCATGGGCTGGTCGGGGAAACCGTAGTCGTTGACCACGGTGGAGGTGCCGCGCTGGCCGGCGACCTTGTCCAGGGCGATGTTCATATTGGACAGGGAGAACAGGCCCAGCAGCTTGGACGGGGTGCCGGCCGCGGCGAGGGCGGTCCGGTCCGGGACGTAGGTCCAACCGGCGGCGGTAAAATCGCCGATCAGGTTGCGCGCCGGATCGAGCGCCCCTGGGGCGGCCCCCCAACCCGTGACGATATCGGTGGGCAGGACATAGTCGGTGCCGGTGGTGCGGGCCGAGCCGTTGAAGGCGGCCCCGGCGTTGGAGGTCATGGCGCTCGGGTTGGGCAGGAACCACTTGCGACCGCCGCCCATCAGCACGGTCAGGTTGGTCTTGCCGGCATCGTCCAGGTATTGATCGACGATGCCGGTGCCCGCGCCGCGGTTGGCGGTGTGGACCGCGTTGGCGGCCGGGGTGGCGTCGAACACATCGGCGGTGGTGACGATGCCCAGTTTCTTGTTCTGGGTGCGGGCCAGATATTCCGACAGGTATTCCACCCTGGGGTTATCGAACGCGGCCTTGGTGTCGTCGGGCCAAACGCCTTCCTGGTTGTTCTGGGCCTTGTTGCCGGTCACATAGTTCTGCATGCCGGGGGCCGAGTCGGTGATGATGGAGTTCAGCGAAGCCGTCATGATCATGGCGGTGTTCGGGAAGGTATCCATGTTCAGCTTCTGGTTGGCCTTGCCCTGGGCATAGCCGTTCAACACGATGCGGGCGGCGGTGCGGTGGCTGGCCCCCATGCCGTCGCCCAGCATGATGATGATGTTCTTGGCCTTGTTGGGCCCCATGGCCTTGAGCTTGACCACCTCGAACTCGCCGTCGGCGGTGGTGGTCTTGCCGTCGCTCTGGGTGGCGACGGCGGTCAGGGTGTGTACGCCTTCCGGGCCGGACGGTTGGGCGCGCAGCGAGGCGGCGACGGCGTTCGGCACCGGGGGGGTGGCGGTGGTCAGCACGTCGGCGGCGACCATGCTCTTGCGGCCGGCGCTGGCGGGGACGATCCGCGCCACCGCCTTGCCATCGATCAGGAATCGCACCTCGGCGATGGTCTGGCCCGCGTCGGGGACGACGGTGGCCTGGATATCGAAGCGCTGGCCATGGACGAAACGCGAGATCATCGGGCCATGGCTCGCGCCATGGGTCGCGAACCATTGGCTGGGCGGCGTCAGGCGGGTGATGCTCAGGGCATCGGCAGCCTGGGCCCCCAACAGCAGGGCCGCGCTCACGGCCAGGGTCATCGAGCTTTTACGGAATTTCATGGTTCTTAGTCTCCGAACATCTACGTTTTATGGATTATCAACCCTAGGACATAAATCAGAATATTGACAATTTGGGACGGCACCCCGGATCATTGCCGCGCTGCCGCGTTAGGGGGCGTCAACTCGTCGATGAACAACCGGGTATACGAGACCCGTCCATTGGCTTCCTCCTTGGCACCCAGTTCCAAGCGCCCGACCAATTCCCATAGCCCTGGGCGGAAAGACAAAACCTTGTCGGCATAGTCGGCCGGCAGGTGTACGAACAGGGTCGAACCGGGCAGATCGTCGGAAGGGCCATCCTCTTTCTCGGGGATATTCACGGCGACCGGCGCCAGCAGGAATAAACCGGGGATGGGTTCTTCCTCGTGGACCATGTAACCGGCGATGCGCACCCGTTTGTGTTCCAGGGCCAGGAGCTTCCGCGAAGGCTCCAACCCTTGCGGCCCGACCGGCATCTTGTAGAAATCCTGGAATTTGAGCTCGGCGGTGGGCGCGGCCGCCTGGGCCGGAGGAGGCGGGCTTCGATGGGCGCAGCCGCTGAGCAGGGATAGCGCGCATAACGCCGGGACGAGGGCGGCGGGATAGGGGATTCTCGATAGCTTCATAAAGACTGGCTGTAGCTGGTGGGGCATGGCTCGCGCCCGCCGGGATTAAGGCGGCGCTATTGGACAGCAAAGGCTTTACAAAGCCGTGAAGCTAGGATGTAGGTTGCGTTAATTACCGATAAGCGGTGGGCAACCCGGCGGGGCGGGAGCCCCACCGGGTTGTAGGCGCAAGCCCGGCACCGGGGGTGCCGGGCAATCCGGCTTATTTGACGTAGGCGGCGACCGGACGGGCCGGTTCGACTTCCCACAGGGTGTTGTCGCCGTGCTGCTGGGTCCAGAAGAAGCGCCAGCCCTGGCGGAACGGCAGCGGCGGTTTCACGCCCAGGATGCCATCGACATCCGGGTCGCCGTCGGAGACATGGATGCCGGTGATTTCGTTGTCGCCTTCGTTCTGGAAGGCGGCGAAGGCCGCGATCCCCTGGGACTTGCCGTCGTTGGCGGCGGAATCCAGGGTGGCGGAAGCGTCGCGGCCCTCGGCGATGACGCGGACGGGATCGGCGCCCGTGCCGTAATCGACCGTGGTATCGAACACATAGGCCGAATCCAGGGCGTTGCGCTGGGCATGCAGGGTATCGCCCGCGTCTTCCACGGCGACGACCTGGGTCTTGGTGAGGAAGGCGATGTTATCCAGGCCGGTGTGGGCCGCGTTGCCGCGGTAGAACAGCTTCAACCGGCCGGTGTTGGCGGAGGGACCATCCGGCTGCGACAGCACGAACAGGCCGCCGAAACCGCCGTAGTTCTCGCCGGCTTCCGTCAATTGGTTGGTATCGCCGGTCTCGGTGAAATAGAAGTGCTTGAAGCCGGTGCCGGGCTGGAACACGCCGTTTTCCGGGCGCTTGAACGGGGTGGCCCCGGCCAGTTTCGCGGCGGCGTTGGCGTTGAACGGCGCGGTGCCGTCGGTGGCGGTGTTGTGGACGGTGATCCACCGGGTCTTGAACACATTGCCATAGGTGTGCAGGGCCAGCATGTCGAAGGACTTGATGTCCTCGTCCTTCTGGCCGGGGTGGAAGACCACCGGATGGCCCGCGTTGACGACCTGTAGGGCTTGCAGCACGCCACCCGCCTTGAGGTTGGTCTTGTCGGCCGGGACGAAGCGGAAGACGAAGCTGTTGGGCTGCTTGGCGTGGGGGTTGGCGGTACCGGAGGAGCCGCCGGCGTCCTCGACGATCCAGAGGTTGCCATCGCTGTCGGCCTGGATGCCTTCGTAGCCGCCCTGGCCCAGGATGCCGGTCAAGCCTTCGGCGGTGGAGGTGCCGGTGTAGTCGGCGTCGGCCTGCCACACGCCGCCGCCCAGGCTGCCTTCGGCGGTGAACAGCAACTTGCCGGAGAAGGGATACCAAGTGGAGCCGTCGAAGGTCGGCAGGGGCAGGCCATTCACGTCCTGGTCGGCCAGCAGGGTGATGCGGTGGGCCGGATCGGCGTCCAGGTTGACGCGGGTGATATAGCCGGAGGTGCCGGTTTCATGGCCTTGGAAGACGAAGTGGGTGCCGTAGTCGTAGTTGGCGTCGGCACCGTGCTGGCCGGTGAATACCAGATAGGTGTTCTTATCGGGCTCGGTCTTGCTGGCTTCGGTGCCGGGAGCGGTGGCCAGCGGGATCAGCGGGCCATTGTCGTTGTAGCCATAGAGCTTGGTCAGCGCCGAGCCGTTTTCGAGGGCCATGGCACCGGTGGCGGCGACATGCTGGGCCAATTCCTTGGACAGCGCGTTGGGTTGGACCATGCCGGGGACTTTCGGGTTGGCGGAAGCCACGGCAGTCAGGGCGTAGGGGGCGGCTTGCGCGGCGGCGCCCATGGCCAGCATCACGGCGGCGGAAAGGGCGTGCATCGGGTATTTCATACTTCACCTTTGGTTTGATATCCGGTTTGGATTCGATGGAAAACCCGGCCAAGCACGGGTCGCCCCTCGAATATCAGAAAATATAAAAAACCAAGATGACAGCGGAAAAACCAGGGTATGACGCCGTATTTAAATTATGATGACAAGGGGATTAAATGGTTTATTTGAATGGGAACATATTGGTTTAATTTCACCTTGGATGGGTGGAATTCAACCGATATAAGCCCGTTCCCGTAGCCATTTCACGGCGATCCATTTTTCCCCCGCCAATACCGGTGCCCCCCCATGCAGGCTGGCCGGGTCGGGACGGCCTCCCATATCGCAATTGCGGAAATAAACGGCCTGGCCCGCCTGGGGAATGGCGCGGAAATCCCCGATGTTGGGGAACAGGGTTTCCCCGCCCGCCTCCACCTCGTTCAAATAGATGATCAAGGTGGCGACGCGCTGCCCGCCCCGCGCCAAATGGGCGGCGCTGCCGGGATCGGACTCCGGGAAATAATCGTAATGCGGGCGATATTCGCCGCCCAAGGTATAACGCAATATCTGGACGCCCTCGCCATGGTCCTGGGGAATCCCGGTGAATTCGGCGATACGGCGGTCCAGGGCGGCGACCAGGGGATTTTCCGCGACCTGGAAATAGGTGCCGAAACTGGACCGTCCCGCCACCACGTCCTCGCCCCCGGTGGCGGGATCGACCACGGTAGAACGGGCCAACTTGGCGGCGGAGAGCGCGATGAGTCCGGCGCATTCCTCGGAGTCGAGGAAACCGTCGAGGAGGAGGAGCCGGGGCCGTTCCATGCGGGCCAAGACCCGCACGGTCCTATCGGATAGCCGGGCTTGGTTGGCCTGAACGCCGGGATGGGCCGCGGCGGGCGGCGGGGCGGTGGGTCCGTCCACCCGGTTCCGCCGCCCCAATTCGGCGACGGCGCGGGCGGACAACCTGGACTCGAAACCATTGGCGACCAGGATGGCGGTCAATTCCGCCGCCGCGCAGCCCCGCGCCAGGTTGGTGGAGATCCAATCCAACCACGGGTCGGGAATCCCCTTTAATGAGATCGATGGCAGTTCCACGCTGTTGTCCCATGAGAGCGTTTTCATTCCCCATGCCCGCCTGTTCCGGGCCATCGCGGTGGGCACGGAATATGTAGCCACCCTAACAGGCAACGGGTGACAAAAACCACCCCGTCCCGGTTCAAGGTCCGGTGCCCGCCGTGGCCCGCGCCCGCTCGATCACCGCTTGCCAGTGCGCGGGTTCCCGCACCAGGAAGGCCACGCTGTCGGCGGTCCCGGCGGCATCGACGAAATGTATCTTCAGCAGCTTGCGCCCGATAATCATTTTGCCGAGATGGCTGTCCACCAATTCCACACCGCGGATGTTCCGCAGCGGCAGGTCCAGTTCCAGGCTATAAAACGACGCCCGGAACCATACCCCGGCGGACGTGACCGCCAACGCCCCGTTGCCGCGGATTTGCCAACGGCCCCGGCTTTCCAGGCCCAGGCCATTGGCGCTGGGCGCGGACAGCAGGAGTTCGCCGGGCGGGAAGCGCTCGGCCAGGGCTTTGCGGCCCTTGGCGACCAGCCATTGATTGCCGCCGAACAACAAGGCCACCACCAGCCCGATGCCGCCCGCGACGGCACCCCCGATAGCCCATGGATTCATACCGTCGCCACTCCCGCCGGGCGCTGGTTGGTGACGCGCTTGAGCAGGCCCGACCGCTGCCAAGGCGCGGGTTCCCGCGTGCCTTCCCCGAGGACCAGGGACAGATAGCGTTTGCCGTCGTCGAGGACCAGATGGCGGGCCAGCAAGTCCGCCAGGACGGCGTCCAATTCCGCCGCCGCCACTTCCGGCAATTGCTCGGCCAGCTTGGCGCGGGGCGTGGGCGTATCCAGGGCTTGCAGGACGCGCACCGCCAGGGGCGATAGCCGGTGTTCACCCGGAGCGCCGGGCCGGGTGTCCTCGACCCGCCAGCCCGCCCCGTCGGGCCGCGCCACGCAGCGCGGGGCCGCGTCGCCTTCCCGCCAAGCGGCGGTCCAGCGGGCGCTGGCCTCCAGCAGGGCATCGTAGGCATCGCCGCCCAGCACCTCCTTCCATTCGGCCTCGTAGTAATAGGCCACCTGGGGAATATCCACGGTGTCAGCGGGGAATAGCTCGGCATACCAGCGCATGGGCCGCAAATCGGTGGTCCAGCGTCCGGCCTCGAAGAAATAGGGGCTGAACCGATGGCATTCGGCCTTGGGCGCACCGCCATAGGCCGGGCGCAGATGGTGGAGCCGCGGCAGCCACTCCACCATTTGCGCGTAATCGGCGGCGGTTTCGCCGGGGATGCGGATCAGGTTGTTCCAATAGACGGTGATGCCTTCTTCCTGGCAGGCGCGGAGGAAGAACAGGTTTTGCAGGGCGGTCACGCCCTTCCGCATCTGCTTGAGGATATTGTCGGCCAGCGACTCGATCCCCGGTTGCAGGTACAGCACCCGCGCCGCCGCCAGTTGGCGGATTTGGCCACGGTGGAGGTTGGTCTTCACGGTCCAGAAATATTCCACATCGGGCCGGGGCGGGTTTTCCGCCAACACCGGCAGGAAGTCGTGGAAGTAGGACATGGGCATGATGTTGTCGGCGGCTTGGAAGCGCTTGGCCCAGGGATAGCGCTCGGCCAAGGCCCGCAGCAAGGCCAGGGTGGCGGCGGCGGAACGCGCCCGGTAGGACATGCCCTCGCCGTTCAGGCCGCAGAAGGTGCAATGGTGTTTCTGGCCCCACCAGCAGCCCCGCGCCGACTCGAAGGGGATGAGGATGCGCGCCCGCCACGCCGGGTCGTCGAAATAACCGACCCGCCGGGCCTCGGCGAAGAAATCGCCGAAATCCGGCACCGGCAGCCGTTCCATACCCGCCGAATCCAGCGGTTGGTGGTCCGCGTCCCGCCACAACGGGCCGTCGGGTTCCCGCCGGTAGAGGATGCCTTGCAAGCCTTGCGGCGCTTGGCCCGCCAGCATGGCCCGGCACAGCGGCACGATCACATCGTCGGCCTCGCCGGTGGAAATGGCGTCGATCCAGCCCGCCGCCCGCGCCAGCGCCTCGCCCATGCCGCCATGGAAGCACGCCCCGCCATAGATCAGCTTGACCTCGGGAAAACGCTCGCGGATGCGCCGCCCCAGGGCCAGCGAGGCCACGGCCTGGAAGAAGGTGCAACTGAACGCCACCACCTTGAGGGGACCTGTGGCCAACAGGCGGTCCAGGCATTGGTCGAGGAACATCGGCACCACCTGGTGGCGCACCTGCCGCAACCAGGCGGGCAGGTCTTTGACATGGGGGATGCCCTCGATCTCGTCCCCGCACAGTTCGATGAAGCGCTCTTCCGGCAAGCCGAAATCCCGCCCCCAAGCCTCGCGGGCGAACAGCCACTCGCCGATCTGGGTTTCGACGCCCTTGAAGCGGGCGATGGTTTCGTAGGCCCCCGGCCCGATCATGCGCGAGAACGCCATATTGAACGGGAACACTTGGGATTCGATCCCGGCTTCCGCCAACTGCGCCTTAAATTGGCCCAGGGCCAGGCTGGGCGTGGTGATCGAGCCGAACGGCATCTGCACCCAATGGATCATACCGCCTCCGCCAAATAATAGGCTTGCATGGTCTCGGGCAGGGCGCGGCCCCCGCCGATGTGGTCGTCGGCGCACAGTTCCTTGGGGTCGGTGCGGACTTGCTCCACATCCCAGTCCTCGGCCCGGAGGATGCCCATCTTCTCGGCCCGCAACAATAGGCGTTCCTTGATGTTGTATTTCCAACTGGGACAGGGCAGGGTGGCGGCTTCGCCGCGGGTGTCGCCCGAATGCAGGAATTTATAGGCGCAGGCCCCGGCGCAATTGGGCAGGAGCTTGCAGTTGCGGCAGGATTCGTTCTCGAACGGGGTCCAGCGCAGCCAGCGGGCGTTGCGCTCGGAACGGAGGGCGGCGTCCATGTCGAAGATGCTGCCGATGGCGTGCTGGGGGAAGGTCACGGTATCCCAGCATTTGTGGATATCGCCGGTCGGCACCACCACGAAGCTGCTCGGACGCACGGCCCCGCACGAGCCATGGAACCGCGGCGGATAGGGCAGGGCCGCCAAGCCTTGGTCGAAGGCGTAGCGGTAGAGCATGGCTTCCAGCCGCCCATATTCGGATTTGCCCATGCAGGCTTCCTCCACCGAATGGCAACCCACGGTCATGGCCTCCACCGGGGCGAAATATAGGCGGAAGCTGTCCTGGTGGGCCAAGCCCTCCTGGGCCAGGGTGTCGATGAGTTGGTAGACGCCCTCGCCGTTGCGATGGTCGATATTGACCCGGATGTTCAGCTTCAACCCGGTCCCGGCTTCGACCACGGCCTTGAGGTTCCCGACGATCTTGGCGAAGGTGCTGCCCCCCGACAGCAGGTAGCGGCGGCCATCGTGGTATTCCTGGTTGCCGTCCAGGGTCACTTGCACGGTCTTGACCCGCCGTTCCGCCAAGGACCGCGCCATGTCCGCCGTCAGCTTGTAGCCGTTGGTGACGATCATGGCGTCGTATTTCAAGCCCCGCCGGTCGCACAGGGCGATGATGCGGTCGGACAGCGCCTCGATCACCCCAGGCCGCAGCAAAGGCTCGCCGCCATACCAGGCGATATGGACATGGCGCAATTCCGGGGCCGCCCGCTCGACGAAGGCCACGATGGCGTCCTGGACCGTCTGGCCCATGGTCTGGACCGGCTTGTCCTGGCCCTGGAAGCAATAATCGCAGGCGAAATTGCAGGCCAGGGTCGGGGCCACGGTCAGGATCAAGGTGCGGCGGTCGTAGCGGTGGGCCTTGTACAGGCCGTGGAGTTGTTCCAATTCATCGACCTGGGTCGGTACCAGATAGCCGCCGTACAACAGGTCGGCGGTGGATTCCAAGTCGTCGCAGCGGCCTTCCGCCGCCACCCGGCGGAAGGCCGCGGCCTCACGGGGCGTCCACACCGCCAAGGCGCCGCTCATGCCGTTGTAGGCCAATTCCCGGCCATCCTTCAGGGGCGCGGTGATGACGTAGCGGGAAGATTTATAGTGTTGTGGTCCCATCTGGGTTCTCCTGGTTGCGGCTTCCGGTAAGGGGGGAACGCCCGCCGGACGGGCCATCCGGCGGGCGTCGGCATCAGATGCCGGGGATGATGGGAATGATATCCAGGGCGCAGGCATCGGCGGCGCAGGCATCCGCCGGGCAGGCGTTGATCCCGCAGACATTGGCCGCGCAGGCGTCGGCGGGACAGGCGTCCACCCCGCCCGCGTCGGCCCCGCAAGCGTTGGCGGCACACCCCCCGACGCCGGAAGCGTCGGCCCCGCACGCATCCGCACCGCAGGCCGCCGCGCCGCACACCGCGCCACCGCAAGCCGCCGCCGCGCAGGCCGCCGCACCGCAGGCATCCGCCCCGCACGCCCCGATGCCGGTCGCCGCCGCGCCACAGGCGGCCGCGCCGCAAGCCGCGCCGCCGCAGACGTCCAGGCCGCAGGCCGAAGCCCCGGAAGCCGCGCCCAGGCAGACACCGATACCGGCCACGTCCGCGCCGCAAATCGCGATGCCCGCCGCCGCCACGCCGCAGACCCCAACCAAGGACGCCGCCGCGCCGCAGGCCGCCGCGCCGCAGGCATCGGCCCCGCAAGCATCGGCCCCGCAGGCGTCCGCGCCACAGGCCTCGGCCCCGCAGGCGCTGCCGCTGCCCTCTTCCGGGGTGGCCTCGGTGGCGACGCCCGTGACCTCGAAGATTTCCCAAGACCCGATGCTACCGCGGTTGGCATTGGCGTCGCCGTTGTCCTCGGCCACCAGATAGAGGTTGTTGGCCACCGACTTCAGCGAGATATGGTCGCCCACCGCGAGGAAGTTGGACGAGGTGGTGGCTCCCGAACGGACGATCTGCCATTGCTGCGCCGCGTTGATATCGGCGCTGTTGGCGGTGGCGTCGCCGTTGGTTTCCGCCGTCAGGTATTTGCCGTGCGTCGAGCGCAAGGACACGATATCGCCGAAGCTCACCAGGCTGTTATCCAGGGTGCCGCCGGAACGCACCAGGGTGAAGGTTTCCCAGGTGTCGGCCGCGCCGCGGTCGGCCCGCACCCGGCCATCCGATTCGGCCACCAGCCATTTGCCATGGGTGCCCTTCAATTGGATGCCGTCGCCGAAGCGCAGCACATCCTTGGGGACCACCACGCCCAGTTGCTTGATGACGATGGACGAGGTCTTGTCGTTGAAATCGCCGACGTTCGGGCTGTCTTCGTAATAGCTGCGGAAATCGCCGCCGAAGTTCTCGTGTTCGTAGAGCATGACCACCAAGCCCTGCGGCACCTTCAGCGAGGACAGGTTGTCGTTGGCCAGGGGGATATCCTTCATCAGATAGCGGCCCACCCCGAGGTATACCGCCTGCCCTTGGTAATCGTTGTGCTGGTAGATGGTGGCGACCTTCTCCACCATGACCCCGGAGGTCAGGTCGTTGGGCTCGTCGCCGATCCAGGGCGTATCCTGGGTGTAGGACCAATGGCGGCCCCGGAAATTGGCGTGTTCGTACAAGGTGACGCGCACCCCGGCCGGCACCTTGAGCGAGGAGATTTGGTCGTTGCCCACGCTCAGGTCGTTGATATCATAGGAACCCAGGCCGACTTCCTGGCTGGTCCCGCCGTAGTCGCTATGTTGGAACAGGGTGGCCTTGGGCTGGTAGACCACGCTTTCGGGGCGGACCTCGGCCAGGACCCAGCGCTGGTTGTCGCCCCCGTTCCAGCCCCAAACCACGACCACCGCGCCCGGTTCGACCGACGCGCCGAAGACATCGAGGGTACTCCCGCCCAAGGCCGAATCGATGCGGAACATGCCGTTCTCGATCTCCGACACGCGCCAACGTTGGTTATTGCCCCCGTGCCAATCCCAGACCAAGACCGGCGTCCCCTCGCCGCCGCCGCCGGACACATCCATGACCTGGCCGCTACCCACACTGGCGATACGGTAGGTGCCGTCGCCATTGGCGATGATTTTCCATTGCTGGTTGGTGTTTTCCTGCCAGTTCAGTTGTTGCAGTTGCAGGTTGTTGCCCACGGCGGTGAGCGCGAAGCCCGAATTGAGCGAAGAAATGGTGAAGACCCGCGCCTCGTTGCCACCGCGCAGCGGGCTGGTGGCGGAGTGCGGAAAGAGCGGTTGGACGAGATACTGCATGGTGGTGGTTCCCGGAAGTGATTGTATGCTTAAAGTAACAATCCATGCCTCCATCGCCGCTCAAGGATCAGGCTGATGTTTAGGACCAAAGCGATAAGCCTTGGTCTTCACACTTCCGTGCCATGGAGGCCGTGGATTCCCCCTTGCGAATGCCGGTCGGAGCCGCCGGATGCGGCAATGCTGTTCCTCTATGGAACAGCGGTCAATGTTCATATAAATATGACAAGATGTCAAAAATTTCCCGGATTTTGTGCGCGGGCGCGCCAAAATCCAAAACGCTTGGGTGCTATAAAACATCAAAAAGCCAAGATCGAGCATTGCGTAGCTCTATCATGGGGCCGCTCGAAGCGGAAAATGTGGCATACCGGCCTTCGGATAGCGCTAAAAGGCTGTGCTAGGTTTTTGCCGGCTCCCAAACAGGACCGGGAAGCCGACCAGCGAAGGCGCGGGTCGATAGGAGGGATAAGCTTGGCGGATTCCCAAGCGGGCGCCCGGGAACCCACGGAGCTGTGGAAATAAGGAGCGCGGAAGGACCGGACCCGCCGGTACGGTCCCCGCCGGGCGTGTTAGCCGCCGCAGCCTTCCTTGCCGCGCCGCACTTCTTCCGTGGTGCAGTCGCCGAAGCCCACCACGTCCACCATGATCGATTTCATCAGGGTGGAGGCCAGGGCGTCGGCCTTCTGCTTGGCGGCGGCGGCGTTTTCTTCCGCGCTGTTCTCGTTGAGCTGCTGCGAGGCCGAATTGGCCGCCGCCGCCGCCGCGCTAGCGGCCCCGGCCGGGACCACGGGCGGGGGCGGCGTGGTCGGTACACCGACCGACGTGCCGCTGACCTGGATGTTGCTGGCCCCGATCACCGCCGTGGCGGCGATCACCACGTTGTTGCCGCCGATGCCCGCCTCGCCGGCATCGACCACGCCGCGCGGCGCGAACAGGTACACGTCGCCCGCCGCCTGCTTGGGATCGCTGATGGCGGTGCGGATACCGCTGCCCGACAACACCGGCGGGAACACCACGACCAGGTTGCCCTTGTCGTCGAAGGTGGATTGGGTGGGCGGCGCGGACAACGCCGACTTGGCCCCCTTGCCGGCGTCGATGTTGCCGTCGGAGGACCAGATCGTGATATCGCCGCCGCCCTGGGTGAAGACGCGGGATTCGTTCACGGTGAAATCGTTCTTGGCGATGGCGTTGATCGCGCCCTTTTGCTGGACCACGATGCCGAGGTCGGCGGTGGTCTTGGAACCCAGGGCCGAATTGGTCAAACCGGCGTTGATGGTGCCGCCCGGTGCCAGCAGGTTGATATCGCCGCCCGCGATGGTGTGTACCCGGCTGAAAAACAGGTTGATATCGCCCTGGTATTGGTCGCCGGTGAATAAGGCCTGGATAGCCTTGAAGCCTGGCTCGTAGCCCTTCTTGCCGTGCTTGGCGGCATCGACGCCCGCCTTGCGCACCACATCGAACAGCACCGGCAACACCAAATCGAGTTGCTGCCGCGCCGACAGGGCGCCGATCTCGGCGTCGCTCATCTTCAGGTAGGTCTTGAGGAAGCCCGCCGTGTCGAGCTGGTCGCTCAAGCCCGCCAGCAAGGACAGCGAAGCCCCGGTGCTGGGCAGGGCCGGGTTCAGGGTATCGCCGAAGCTCACCAAGCCGTCGGAGGACCCCAGGTCGATATTGCCGCCCGCCAGCATCTGCATGGAACCCGGCCCCGAGATGCGGAACCGCGTGACCTGCCCGGCGACCAGGGCGCCGTTCTCGTCGCGCTTGATGGCGAAGGCGATATCGCCCTTGGCGGAAATTTCCGAAATATCCTTGGAATCCAGGTTTTGGATCTCGAAACTCACATCGCGCACATCCCCGCCGGATTCGATGCGGGCGCTCTTGGGCAGATAGAACTCCAAGGGGTCGAAACCTTGGATATTGCCGCTCAAACTGGCGATGCGCACCGGCTCGCTGTCGCCGCTATGCACCGGGACGGCGGCGTGGATCTGGTCGATGGAACCGCCGACCGGGCTGGTCCTGAATTGGAAATCGCCCAGGTTGCCCGGCGTGGTCGGATTCAAGGGACCGGGGATGAAGGCGGGATCGGTGTCGGTCATATTGACCGTGACCAGGGCGTTGCCGTTGTCGCCGCTCTGGATCGCGTTCCCGGCGAACAATTCCAGGTTGCCCTCCGCCGCCGGGGCCATATTGAAGGAACGCATGATCCCGATGGACCCGGCATTGGCCTGGGCGGTGACGGTGCCGGGATAGTAGTACAGCCCGATGTAATCGCCGCCGGTGAAATTGCCGCCCTGGACATCGCCCACATCGAAGGTCAACACCGGCGACGGGCTGCCCGGATAGAGGTAATTCTTGTTGAACACCGCCAGGGCGTTGTTGAAGGAAATATCTCCCGCCAAGGCGCTGAAAGCCACCGCGCTGGCGGCGGAATAGGTGGAGAAATCGCTGTCGGTGCCGGTGGTGAAGCGTTCCCGCAGCATGAAGGGATCGAACACCGCGCCCACGGCGATATCGGTGCGGGCCGAGACCTTGTATTGGGTATCGCCCAGCGAGAACAAAGGACCGTCGGTGTATTGCGCCCCGCCGGTGATCGCGCCTTCGGCGTCCACATTGGCCGTGCCTTTGCCGACATAGTACATGCCGCCCGCGATATTGCCGCCGGCCTTGATGTCCAGGCTGCCGCCGTTGTGGATATCGACGCTGTTGCGCTCGCCGGTGCCGACTTGCTGGCCCACGGTGGACACCACGGCGGACAAATCGGCGATATTGCCGCCCGCCGCGATGTTGACCCGGCCCCCGGCCAGGGCACCGACGTTCTGTTGGAAGCCGAGATAATCGGGATCGAAATTGTAGAGGTTGTTCTGGAGGATGGCGTCCGGCTGGGTGAGGGCGATACCCCAGGCGACTTTGCTTTCGCCGTTATGGTCGCTGCCGGGCGTCCAATTGCCGGTCCTGACCAGCCAATCCGGCACGAATTGCGACGTCGTCGCGCCGATGATATCGCCACCCGCCGCGATGGCGATATTGCCGCCGCCGGTCGGATATTCGGCGTAGAAGTTCCAGACATCGACATTGGTGAACACGCCATAGCGCCGGGCCGGGTCGCTGGACACCGAACCCACGGTGTAGACCGCCGAAGTGGCGTCGTCCAGCTTGAAATCCTTGCCCGCATGCAACTCGATATCGCCGGTGCCGGTACGGATCAAGGCGTTCTTGGCGATTTCCAGGTCGCCGACGCCGGTCCGGGTTTGCCCCGCGCTGGCCGCGCCCGCCTCGGCCCCCGCCACCACCCGGAAGCTCCAGGACGGCCCGGATTGGATGAGTTCGGAGATATAGGCGGGTTGGTCGCTGTCGTCGGTGATCTGTCCCGCCGCGATGCCGTCGGATAGCTTGCCCTGCAACAGCACATCGCCCTGGGCCCGGAGCGTGAGGAAACCCGGCACATCGTGGTTGCTCCCGTAGCGCCAGTCGTTGGTGGGGACCGGGGTGCCGACGCTGGGGTCGGTTTCGTTGCCGTCCGTATCCAGCCAACGCACGGTCCTGAAATCCCAATCGCTGGCGAGGGTGAGGTTGCCCGCGCTGCGGATTTCGAGGCCGGGCAGGAGGCTGAGTCCGGGATGGGCCTTGGGATCGAGCGCCGCCATATAGGCTTGGGTATCGGCGCTCCAGGCGGCGATCTGGTCCGCGCCGATGCTGGCGGTATTGGTTTTCGGGTCCACCGCCAGGTCGTAGACCCTGACCGCTTCCGCCACCACCTGGGTGGCCCCGCTGGCGGTGGCTTTGAAATCCACGCCCAATACGTCGCTGCCATCGCCCAGGCTATCGCGCAAGGCCCGTAGATGGATGCTGCCCGCCAGATAATCGATGCCGCTGGCACCGTCCCGGACCGTGGGGCCGTCGGTGATATAACGGACCTGGTCCACGTCGGGCGTCGCCACCGGGTTTTGCAGGGCACCGCCGCGCACATCGATCACCGCCCCGGCCGCAGCCACGATGCCGGATTGGCCGTCGCCGTCGCGGTCCACCGCTTCCAGGAAGACGCTGCCGCCCTGGGCGTTGACGGTCGAGGTGCCGGCCAACAGCTTGGCGCTGGAAGCCAGCCGCACCCGGTCGCCGGCGGCGAGGGCGATGGAACCGGCTTGTTGGCCGCTGGCGTCCAGGGTGCCGGCGACGATCACATCGCCGCTATCGGCGGCGAGTTCGAAGCTGTGGGATTTCAGCACCGCGCCGTCGGCCACCGCGAGATCGCCCTGGCGCAGGCGCAGGCTGAAATCCCGCGCCCCGCCGGTGCTTTGCAGATAGGCGAAGGCCCCCGCGCCCTGGTCGGTGTTCCGGCCCAGATCGAAAGCCAGGCTGGCGTTGCTGCCGCCCGCCTGGGTAGCAGCGCCCTTGAAGGTGGCTTGCAGGCTGGCCCCGCCTGCCGGGGCCGCGAGGCTGAACGAACCGGCTTGCTCCGCCCCCGAGACATCGATAGTGGCACCGGCGGCGAGGTTCACATCGCCCTGGGCGGAATTCAGCGCGATATTGCCGCCGGGAGTGTAGACCGTTTTTTCGGTGTAGACCTGGGAAATGCCGGAGACATCCAAGCTCGCACCGCCCGCCAAGTTCAGGCCATGCCCGGCGTTGGCGATGAAATCGCCCGAGGGCAGCAGGATTTTGTTGCTCAGCGCGATGCTGTCGGCGACCAGGGTGTATTTGGCCCCGAGTCCCGCCGTCGCGGCACTCCCGGACGCCAGGGCGTTGAACGCCAAAGCGTGGCCACCGGCGTCCAGGGTGAAATCGGCCCCGTTGGCGGCGGTCGCCACCGGGGTGGCGAGGGTGGTGTCGCCCGCGACGGATAGCTTGCCCTGGCCGCTGGCGGTGAATTGGTTGGCCGCTTGTAGCTGGATGGTTTTGTAGCCCGCGATGGCGAATTGGCCGCCGCCGAAGCTGAAATCCTTGGCATCGATGGCGAGGCTGCCGCCCTGGTCCCCGCTGGCGGTGAACTGGCCCGCGCCGGGGTTGGCGAGCGTGATCTGGTCGGCGCTGAGGCTGGCCTGGGCGTCGCCGTAGCCCGCGAGGCCGGAGGCTTCGATATCCAGCTTCTTGGCCGTGAGGGCGATTTCGCCATAGGTGCGGATTTCCGAGCCGCTGCGCAGGATCAACTCGTCCACGGTGAAACCGGCCAATTGGCTGCCGGTCAGGCCCAGCCCGGAACCGTCGCCGCCGGCCGCGCCCAGGTCGATACGGTTGGCACCGAGGGACAGCGAGCCGCCCTTCATGTCGATGCTGCCCGCGAAGCTGGCGGCGCGGGTGGAATCCAGCGCCATGGAGCCGCTCGCGCCCAATACCGCGCCGGCTTCGATGTTCAGCGTGCCCTGGGTTTGGGCCGGGTTGGCGCGGACGATATCCGCCTGCCCCGCCGCCGACACCCGGACGAACGCGCCATCGCTGGCGCTGCCGTCGCTGTTGGAGAGGGTCAGGGTCTGGGTACCGCTGTTCAATTCGCCCTGCGCTTGCAGCTTGGCCCCGGCGCGGATATCGATGCGGTCGTTGGCCGTCAGCATGATTTCCGGGCCTTTCAGCTCGGCCCCCGGATCGACGACCACCGCGCCCGATTGGGTGGCGATATGGGTTTCGTCCTTGCCGACCGCGCTGCGGACGCCGCCCAGCAGCAGGCTGTCCACGTTGAGCTTGTCGAGTTGGTCGGCCCGCAATACGACTTCGTCGTCGTTGCCGGTGGTGGCGCTGGTCGGGGCGACCACCCGCAGGTTGTTGGCCGCGATATCGAGTTCCCCGCCATGGCCGCCCTGGGCCGCCTGCCCGGAAACCGTGCCGTCCAGGCTCAGTTGGTTGCCGACCTCCAGGGTCAGCTTGCCGGCGTCGCGGGGCAGTTGCGGGACGGCCACGTCCAGCTTCTTGGCCTGGGCGGCGAAGAACTTATCGGCGGTGCTGATGGTGTAATCGGTGAGCTTCTTGAAATCCCGGCCCCGCTGCACAGCGAAGCCTTCCCATTGGTAACTTTGGAAGCCGGTGCCCGCCTCGGCGCGTTGGCCCGCCACCACGGCCACGCCATCGGCCCGCCGCGCGACCGCGCCGGGTTGGGTATTGGCGGTGCCGCTGGTGGTGGTGATGAGATACGCCCCCGGCAACAAGGCATAGGACGCAGGCAGCAGGGTATAGCGCCCGGCCTTGAGTCCCGCCGCCGAATCGGCCAGATAGATACTGTCGCCCACGCCCAGGCCGGATTTGGGGGTTTCGATGGGATCGTAGGGCGCGATGCGGTCCTTGAGCCAGGGCAGGATGGCGTATTTTTCCTGGTACTGGAAATCGCCGTTCACGACTTCCGGGTCTTGCGGGTCCAAAAGGTCCAGCGAGCCGCCGCCGCCCTTGACGAATTCATGGCTCCACAATTGACCGCCGCCCGAGATATCGATCTTGGCGCCGCTGGCGACATTGACACGGGCTCCGCTCAACTGGATCGATCCGGTGGGCGGGGCTTGTTCGCCCGTACCCACGCCATATAACAGGTTGATGCCGCTGCCGATGGGATAGAGCCAATCCTGGCCGCCCTGGGTCTGGCCGAAGGGGATGGTCTGGCCGTCGGCGGAGACCGAGACCACCGCGCCATTGCCCAGGTTCAGGCCGTTGGCGGTGGCTTCCAGCTTGATACTGCCGAACGGGGCTTTGACGACCCCGCCCACGTCGATATTGGGCGCGGTCATCTCGATCCCGCCGCCCGCCGCCAGGATCGGAGCGGGCTTGCCGCTGCCGCCCAGCACGGTGAGCGTGTTGGAAGCATCGCCGGTCAGCTTGATGGCGTACTGGCTGAGGGTGGCAGGATAGATTTGCTGGGCCGCCAGGGTCAGGTTGCCGGAGGCCAGCAAGGTGCCGATGAAATCGCGGGTCTGGGGCAGGTTGACACCGCGCAGACGCAAATCCTGGGCGCTGACCAGGCGGGTATCGCCGATGCCTTGCAGGCTCAAACCGCCCAGCAGATCGATGTTGCGGGCATTGGCCGAGAGCGTGCCCGCGCCGCCCGTGCTGTCGGGCAGGGTGGCGCTGGTTTGGTCGCGGACCAGGCTCGAACCCAATTCCAGATAGGGCGTGTCCATGACCACGCTGGACGCGGTTTGGCCCTCGGCCTGGGCCAGCGCCAGGGTCGGCGTGTCCAGCACGATCCGGCTGCCGGTGGCGAGGGTGACATCGCCGACGAAGCGCACCGCGTTCTCGGCCTTGAGCGTCAAGCCGTCGAAACCGCCCGCCGCCAGCCGGTTGGCGGAAAGCGTGGCGAGTCCGTTCACGCTGTCGGGCACCGCCGTGCCGGGGGTCCAATCGGCCAAGGGATCGGTGGGCTGGTCCTGGGTGATCTGGATGGTCCTGGGACCGGCGGGGAAGGTCTTGGCCAGATTGACATCGTCCGGCGGATTGCGGAGCGAGGTCAGCAGGGAGATCGACAAATCGCCGCCACGGGCCCCGTGGGCGCGGTCGCTCCGGCCTTGGATATCGCCGCCGATCAGGACGCCTTCCGCCGCGTTCAGGGCGATACTGCCGGCGTCGGAGGCATGGACGGTGGGCACCAAACGGTAGCCGGCCCCGTTGGGGTCGGGGCGGGATTCGCCCACCACCGCGCTGGTCCCGGACACATCCAACACCGAACCGGGTTCCAACACCACATAGCCGCGGTTGGCGCTCAGCGAGATCGAGCCCCCCGCCAGGACATCCTTATCGTTGACGCCGTTGTTGACGCCCGGCACCGGCACCACGGCCCCCGCCGCCGAGAGCGTGGCGGTCTTGCCCACGAAAATCCCCTGGGCCGCGTCATAGGCGATTTGCTGCGGCGAATTGACATCGACCACGAGGCTGCCCGCCGGGGCGCTGATCCGACCATCGAGGACGGCCTTGCTGTCGGTGTGGATAGCGATCTTCGCGCCCGGATCGGCGGCGATGCTGGAGCCGGGATCGAGGACGATGCCGACCTGGGTGCTGTAGGTGTTGGCCGGTTGCTTGAGCGTGAGGCTCAGGTTCACCGGCTGGCGCAGGTCGTCGGTGAGCGTGCGCGGCCCGCCCAGGCTTTGGATGGGCGTGCCGGTCGGGGCTTGTTGGTAGCTGTCGTTGAAGGCGAAATTCTGGGCCTTGAGGTCGATATGGGTGTCGTAGCCGACCGCGATGCCGTTCAGGTTGGAGGTCAGGGCGTAATCGGCGAAACCACCGCCATTGAAGAACCCCGGTGCCAGCACCAAGGGCTGGAGGCCATTGCCCGCGGTCTGGTAGGCCGAGAAGCTATCGCCGATCAGGATTTGATTGGTGGCGAGGCTGAGGCTGCCGCCCTGGGTCTGGGCATAGGCGTGGAGATCGCCGTTCAGTTCGAGGTTGGAGCCATTGCGGCCACTGATGGCGACATCCGGGTTGCGGCCGGTGTCGGTGGCCGCGAGGCTGATCGAACCGCCCTTGCCATTGGTCAGCTTGCCGCCGCTGTCCAGCCAAGCGCCGGCATCGGCGGCGATTTCCGCGTCTTTGTCGAAACCGAGATCGCCGTCGGCCAGCAGGTTGACCGTGCCGCCATCGACCGGCGCGGCCTTGAGCGGTAGCTTTTTCCCACCTTGTTTATTGGTCAGGTCGTTGGTCCAGGCTCCCGAAACATCGATGCTCGAACCGGGGGCCAGATGCACCTTGCCGGTGGTTCCGAAATCCGGGACGCCTTCGTCGAACTGGGTCTTGAGGGCCACGGTGCCGGACGGGGCGCGGATATGGCCCTCGAATTCGACCTGTCCGCCTTGCAGGGTCAGGCTGCCCTCGGCGGGCAGGTTCACCTCGGCCAGATCGGAGACACCGACGGCACCGCGGCTGACCACGGTGGTGGAGCGGAAGCCGGTGCGTTCCAAATAGCGATCCATCAGCACCAAGGGGTTGGTCAATACCGCGCCGCCCAGGCCGGCCGAGAGGCGCTGCAATTGGGCGTCGAGGTCGCCATTCTGGCCCAGCACCGCCACCGACTGGACCCCCAGCGGCGAGAGTCCCAGATCGATGTTGAGCGACGCGCCGGCCGCCCGCTGGCCGCTTTCGCGCTGATGCAGGCCATCGACGGTGCCGCCGCGCAGATCGCCCTGCAAATCCAATTGGGTGGCGCTGATATCGAGCTGCCCGCCATCCGCGCCCTGGTCGTAGCCTTTTTCGTAGCGGCCCTGGTTGCCCGGTCCCAGCAGGAACCAGGAGCGGGTGACGCCCCAACGCTTGTCGGTCTGCGTGTAGCGGCCGGCGATGCTGTCGTAATGGCGGCCCAGATCGGCGCTGCCGATTTCGTAGAGCTTGTCCTGGGATTTTAGCCAGGTGGTTTTGACATAGCCGCTGTTGTAATGGGTATAGCCGCCGGAAACATCGACCTTGGCGTCCGGGCCGATATTGACGCTGCCCCCCGAGGCCAGGGACACGCTGCCGCCCTTGACGCTGCGCTCGGCGATATTGCGCTGGATGCGGGCGATGCCGCCGCTGATATCGATGGTGTTGCCATCGCTGCCGATGCGGCCATCCTGGGCTTCGCGGATATCCACCAGGACTTTCTTGCCGTAGAGCGCCCCTTTCTTGTCCTTTTGCATGGGCGCGTCGCGCAACTCGAACGAGCGCAGTTCGACCTGCACCACGTTCTTGGCCATGGGCACTTTGACGTTCTTGAGTCCCGCGGCATCGACCGTGGCCCCTAGCTTCAGGTCGATGGAGACATTCGGATCGCTGCTGCTGCCGGTGGTGGGATCGGCGGGCGAGGTGGTGGCGGTGAGGGCGATCTTGCCCGAGGGCGCGTACACCTTGGACGATTCCAGCAGGGCGATCTGCTTGCCCATGATCTCGATGCGCGAGGGGTCTTGGGTCTGCTCATCCACCGCCTTTTGACGGCCTTTATCCGGTACGACCTGGGTCGTGCTGCCCTGGCCCAGGACCACCCGCGCCTGTTTGCCCAGCCCGTCGTCGAGCGCGGTGTCGCGACCGGTGCGGTCGGGCAATAGCTTATAGGTGGAGGTGCCCGGCTCCTGGATCACGGGATTGTCGCCCTTCTCGCGGGCCAGCAGGCGGATCGAGCCGTTCAGCCGCACCGAGGTGGTGGCCGAGACCAAGCCTTCCTGGTTGACCGCGAAGCCTTCCAGGGTGACATTGCCGCGGCGGGCGGCGATCTTACCGAGGTTCTGGACCTTGCCGCCGGTGGCGACTTCGACCAGGAGTCCGCGCACGCCGGTGGTCTGGCTATCGGCCTCCTGGAGATAGACCTTGTCGCTGGACGCGGCCAGGATGGCCTGGCCACCGGGGGTTTTGATATCGCCCTTGTTGACGATATTGGGCGCGGCGATGAGGATACGCCCGCCGTCCTGGGTAGTGAGTTGGGCACCCTTCTCGATGGTGACGCCGATCTTGACCGGATCGCCCTGGGCATCCTTCACCGGGTTGCCTTGGGCGTCCTTGAGGTAGAGGCCGTTGCCGCCATCCAGGGCGGCGGCCCCGTTGGTGTTGATGGCCCGGCTCAGACCGCCGTTCAGGGTGTCCTCGCTGATCTTGAGGGTGCTGACCACCAGGGTGTTGGTATCGACCCTGGCGTCCTTGCCGAACATGAAGCCGTTCTGGTTGACCAGATAAACCTGGCCGTTGGCGGTCAGACTGCCGAGGATGCGGCTGGGATCGCTCTGATGGATGTTGTTGAGGGCGATGGCGGTGGCCGAGGGCTGGCTGAAACGGACGGCGTTGTCCTTGCCGATGTTGAAGCTTTCCCAGTCGAGGATGGCCTTGTCCGACAATTGCTTGATGGTCATGGTGCCGCCCTTGATGACGGGACCGAGCACCCGGCCATGGCCGGGCGCGACCAGCACACTGGAAGGCACCGGCAATTCCGCCCGCGCCGGCGCGCTGCCGATGGCGACCCCGCCCAGGATCAAAGAGCCGATGGCTTCGGCCAGGGGTTTCTTGTGGGGCAGCCGCACCGCCGCCCGCCGCAATCGCTTAGAACTCATAGGCCACCTTGAAATCGATACGCTGTTCCCCGACGCCCACTTGGTTGATGGCGCTGAAGGGATAGGACCAATCGAGTTCGTTGGTCATGCGATGGAAGGCCCGCATCCGGAAACCGGCCCCGGCGCTGGCGAGATGGTAGCCCCCAGGACTTCCCGGCAAGGCTTGCAACACCCACAGCCGCGCCCCGTCCATGAAGCCCAACAGCCTGAAATCCTGGATGTATTCGCTGTCCAGCAGCTTCGGGGTGTAAAGCTCCAAGGAGCCGCTGATGCCGTCGTCGCCCAGGACTTCGGTCTGGTGGTAGCCATGCACGCTCAAGGGACCGCCCGCCGAGAATTGCTCGTTGGAAATCAAGGGCGAGTCGGTGATCTGGCCGTTGGCCTTGATGAGGAAGCGGATGTCGTAGGGCAGGATTTCCTGATGTTTCACCTCGGCGGTGAAATACAGGTAGTCGGGCTTGGCGTTATAGCGCTTGTCGGCGAATTCCTGGGAGTTGTTGCCCAAGCCCCGGATCGAGAAATGCAGCCCCAGATCGACCGAACTCAGGCGTTGCTCGCCGCGGTGGATGAGGTTGTAGCCCAACATGAAGGGGGCGTAATGGATCGGGGTGGCCTGGGTGTCGGCCCCGGTCAGGATGGATTGGCCGAAATCCTTGTAATCCCAGCCCAGGGTGAGGCTGTGGTAATAGCCATCGCCCGCGCCGAAGGGCTTGACCAGCCGCAGCCCGTAGATTTCGCCGGTGCCGACCACGCTCATGGCCCCGGCGGTCGAGATATCGGTGTTCGAGGAAATCCCCACGCCGTAGAACGCGAGGCGGCTATCCCATAGCCCGATGGGCAGGGCGTAGGTGCCGGACCAGACCTCGACCTGGTCGGAATTCTCGGGCGACACCTGGTATTGCAGGGAGGCGCTGTGCTGCATCTGCCAGAGGTTGTCGTAGCGGATGGAGCCGATCAAGCGGGTGAGGGTGGTGTCGGCGCTGTTGCGGGTGTTGATTTCCACGCCGCCGTGCAGGGGCAGTTCGTCCTTGACCTGGAGTTCCACGTCCAGTTTGCCGGGGGTCGCGCCGGCCCGCAGCACCGGGGTCACGTTGCGGTCGGGGCTTTCCTCGGCCAGCGCCGCCAATTCCTTCTGCACCGTCGGCATATGCGGCACCTGGCCCTCGGCCAGCGAGGGCACGCCCGCCTTGATCTTGCCCAGCGAGTAATAGCGGGAGCCGGTGACGTTCAGACGGCCCACCCGGCCTTCGGTGACTTGCAACACCACCAGCCCTTCCTCCACGTCCTGTTCCGGGATATCGACCAGGACCGTAGTGTAGCCCTTGTCGTGGTAGAGCTTTTCCAGCGCCTTGCGGGCTTGTTCCACGGATTCGATGGAGCGCCCCGGCCCGGTGTAGGGATAGACCGCGTGTTCCAGGGCTTCGTCGGCCAGCACGCTGTTGCCGTCGATCCTATAGGCCCAGATATCGAAATCGACCGGAGCCTGGGTCGCCGTTTCCGGGACCGGCCCGTCCGCCAGCACGGCCCGGCCGCAGGTCAGCAAGACAAAAAATAAGGCTTTCCGCATTCAAAACAACCTGTATACCGCCGGTTCGGACCCGGCTAGCCCTTGGGGGCATGATTCGACCGCGCACGGGCGTGGCGGTAGCGGCCACGCACGCCAAAACGCGGAACAGGTCCGGGGCGTCGCGCCCCGGACCTGTTCCGCACGGACCCGCCTCGAAGCCGGCATCGGACGGTGCTATGCCGCTACCGGCTTCCGATCCAGCCGGTTTAGAAGCCCGGTGTCTTGCTGTTGTAGGCCGCGTTCATGGACGGCACACGGCAGTTGTCCGTGTTGGTGGTGGTCCGGGTATACGGGATCACCGGGTTGGTGAGCTTCAACACGGCGTCCGGGGTCTGGCCGGTCACGGTGGACAGGGCCATATAGGTCGGGGCCGGCAACAGGCTGTTCAGGTTGGCCAGGGTGCTGGCGCTGCCGACCAGGTTCTTGAAGGTCTGGGCGAAACCGACCTTGGATGCGGGGGTCAGGTCGGTGCGCCATTGGATGGTGGCTTCGGCCCACAGCGGGTACTTGCCGTCATGCGCGTTCTTGAGTGTGGGGGCGATGCCATCGATCTTGATGAACTTGAAGTTGGCGTCGGCCTTTTCCAGACCCATCAGGCCCACGGCCCAGCCGGTGTCGCCGGCCTTGCTGGGCACGGTCACGCTGCCTGGGCTCTTGTCGGTGGCGATGACTTGCTGGGTGCCGGTGTTCCAAGCCTTCAAGCAGTTGATGGCGTCGCCGGAACCCGAACCCTGGGTCACGTTGCTGGTATTGCCGGTCAGCGGGGTCAGGCCACCGCCGTTGCACGGGGTGTCCAGGATCACGTTGTTGATGGCGGCCTGGGTGCCGGAACCGGGGGTGCGGCGGCAAACCTTGACCGGATAGAAAGAGGAACCGGAAGAGACCACCGGGGTCGGCAGGGTGATGCCGGGGATGACGGCCGCATCGGTAAAGGGCTTGCCGTTGACCTGGATTTGGTTCCACTGGGTCACCTTGCCGGTGAACAAGCTGGCGAGCAGTTGCTTGCTCATGGACGGCATACAAATCTCGGTATCCAGGCCTTTGCAACTCGCGCCGCCGGTCTTCAAGCCCTGGGCGACCTGGAGGGCGTCGCGCAGATTGGTGTTGACCACCACGCCGAACACCTGGCCCACCACGCTCTTGACGGTGCCGAAGGCGGCGGAGGAAGAGGTGGTGGTGACGCCGGTGAAGCCGACCGGCACGTTGACGCCGCGGAACATGGCGGGATCGACATCGGACACGCCGGCGTCGGGCACGACGTTGGCGGCGGTGCTGGCGGTGCCGCTGTTACTGCACTTGACCGCGTCCACGGTGCCGACGATGGGCGAAACATAGGTGCCATCGGCGACGCAGGAGGCCGGATCGATCTGGGCGACCGGGGTGTTGCTGATCAGGGTCTGCACGCCATAGGCGGAACCGCCTTCGGAGCGCTTCACCAAGAGGATGTCCTGGCCGGAAATGGTGCTGTCGATCTTGCTGTTCTGCGCGGTGGTCTTGGCTTTGCAAGCGACGCCGAAATAATTGCCCAGCTTGGGCAGGATGCCCGTGGTGCCATCGCTTTTGGTCACGGTGGTGTTGGTGGGCTTGTTCAGGACGGTGATATTGCTGGCGCAAATATCCTTCAACATGGCGTCGAAGGTCAGGTTATCCGTCGCCGAAGAACCGGCATAGCGCAGGATATATTGGCTGGCCACGGTGGTCGGGTCCACGCCACCGTTCGGCAGGGCCGCGAAAGTAGTTTGCGGCAGCACGGTCGCCGCGGCGATGGCGAAGGAAAGAGCTTTTAATTTCATGTTTGGATACCTGAAGTGTCCGGGTTGATGATGCCCTGGCCCCAAGGATTTTGGCACCAGTTAAAATGCGGAATAGATAGGGACGGATTACCGCCCTGATCCCCATCTCTTGATGCGACACCGCTGCAATTTAGCAGGCGATCTTTGCATTTAAATTACGGTTCCGTGAAAATTTTTCCCAAAACCCGCCATCGTGGGTTTGAAACGCCAGACGCGGATACGCCCCGCAGTTTACAACCCGCGCCGGAGCGCCCCGTTAATCCGCATCCCCGAGGACTTTGGGTGGCCTGTGCTGTCCCCCGGTTATTTTTGGACCGAAAATACCCCATCGGTGGTATCGCATTCGGCCAGCGCGGTTTTGGAAGCGGGTAGGCAAACCGCCAATAAACCATTTTCGGTGATCTGTTTCTTGCCGGGCTTCCATAGATAATATCCATTGACCCGCAGACCCTTTTTGATCGGCTTCCAGGTCAGGCCGCCATCTTTCGAGTAATAGACATTCAGGCGCTGCTTGGGATCGATATCCCCCGAGGCCCAACCCACCGCCTGCCTGACGCCCGCCTTCAAGGTATCGCCGGGTTTGGGCATCAACACCGTGAGGGAACCGCCCGGTGTAGGTGTCGGTGTCGGTGTTGGGGTGGGTGTAGGTGTTGGAGTCGGCGTGGGGGTGGGCGTCGGGCAAGGCGCGGTGGGCTGGGTCGCGGCCGTGAAGCTCAATTGCCTGCCGTCGAAAGTCCAATTGCCGAAGGATTGCCCACTATTCCCGATAATACCGGCGGGCGTACTGGAATCCGGAACCGTGAAGAAATACATACCCATCGGGCCGTTGCTATCATCCAGGCTCCTATAATTATTGAAGGTGATGCTCTGCCCCATCGATGGACCCCAGGTATCCAGGTTGAAATAGCCGAGATCGGCGGAACCGAAAGCCTTGGACCCGACGACACCGGCGTCGCCCAAATGGGCCTGCATTATGCCGTTATTGACCACGGTATAGGAAAACGAATAACTGCCCGGGTCTTGCTCGAATACCTCTGGATTCGCTGCCGTCGCCAAGAAACCATAATGGTTATCCGGGGCTTGCGGGTCGTAGCTGGGATCGTTGAGGAAACTGGTATCGTTGTTATAAGCCTGCACCGTCCAGGTCGTGGTGGTGGGTAATTGGCCATCGACTTGCAGCCCGGCGAGATTGGCATCGGCGGCGAGATTGGCGACCACCCCGTTATAACAGCCCGGCGCATTCATGAAGGCGTCCATCGGGATACCCAAATCCTTGATATAGGACATTCCGGTCGAGTCGGGATTGCCGTTCCATATTTCCAAGAACAAGCCGTTGTTTTCCAACGTGGCGGTGGTATCCGCCTGGGAACCCAAGGGCAAGGGCAAGATCAAGGCGGCGGTCAGGGTTTTGAATTTCATACGGGGATACTCGGCGGCTGGGGGCGGGGGTGTCCCGCCCCGTCGGTTTATTTCGTGATCGCGAAGACCGCGTTGGATTTATCGCACTTGCCCAGGGAATGCCGGGTGATGGGCTGGCAGATGGCCAGCATCGCCGCGCCGCCGACGCGCTTCGGGCCGGGTTTGAAGCGGATTTGGCCGAGGGCCGGCAAGCCTTTCTTGAGCAAACTCCAATGCTTGCCGCCATTCTTGGAGAAATACAGGTTCAGCCGTTGCTTGGCGGCGATGTTGACCGAGGTCCAGGCCACGGTTTGCGCGGTCCGGGCCGACCAGGTTTCGCCGCCGTTGGGGGAAAGCAGTTGCACATAGGGACCGTAGGCGGCGACGCTACAGGCGGGCTGGGTATAGAGACCGCTGAGGACGCCGTTGTCGCAGCTACGGGTTTCGGTTTCCTGGTCGCAATAGGGGCTTTTGTCGTTCTGGTAGGCGGTGACGCTCCCACCGCTGGCGATCTGGCCGCCCCAGGGCAGGTCGCAGGCCTTGGGCGCGGCGCAGGATTCCAAGGTGTTGCCGCCGCCGAGGACGCCGTTGTCGCAGCTGCGGATTTCCTTCGCGGCTTCGCAATCGGCGCTGACGCTGGCCGAATAGGCGGCGACGCTCTGGCCGCTGGCGATCTGGCCGCCCCAGGGCAGGTCGCAGGCCTTGGGCGCGGCGCAGGCTTGTTGGGTGTATTCGCCGCCGAGGACGCCGTTGGCGCAGGCGCGGGTTTGTTTCACGGCTTCGCAATCGGCGCTGACGGCGGTCTGGTAGGCGGTGACGCCCTGGCCGCTCGCGAGTTTGCCACCCCAGGGCAGGTCGCAGGACAGGGGGACGCAGGACTTGAAGGTGTAACCGCCGCTAAGGACGCCGTTGTCGCAAGTACGGGTTTGCTTGGCGGTGGCGCAATCGGCGCTTTCCCCGGCGCTGTAGGCGTCCACGCTCTTGCCGCTGGCGAGCGTGCCGCCCCAGGGCAGGTCGCAGGCCTTGGGCACGGCGCAGCTTTCATGGGTGAACGAGCCGCTGAGGCTGCCATTCGAGCAGATGCGGGTTTCGCTGTTGCCGGCGCAGTCGTCGCTCAGGCTGGATCGATAGGCCAGGACGCTCTTGCCGTCGGCGATCTGGCCGCCCCAGGGCAGGTCGCAGGCGGCGGGCTTGGGGCAGGTGTCGGGAATATCCGGGTGGTTCGGATTGGTGAAACTGACCTGGGTACCATCGAAGCTCCACTGGCCGTAGGACTGGCCGTTGTTGCCCAAGACCCCGGTGTTGTAATCCGTGATATCGACCGTGAAGAAATACATGGGACTGGCGGTCCCGAGCGTTTGGTTGCGGTTGAAGCCCACGCCGTTGCCCATGAATTCGCCCCAATCGTTGCCCGATCCGTCGGCCCCGTTATAAAAGCCGGTGTCGCCGGGCTTGAAACTCTTGGAACCCTCGACCGCCGCCGCCGTGAGATGGATGCCCATCTGGGCGGCGACCACCGAGAACTGCTGATAGACCGAGGCCAGGTCGTCGAGTTGGCCGGGCCGGGTGAGGGTCGTGAGGAAGCCCGAATGGTTCTTGGGGCTTTGCGGGTCGTTGTCCGCGGCGGCGACGATGGAACTGGTTTCGGCGCCGGGGGAGTCGTCGTTGAGCGCCTGGATGGTCCAGACCGTACCCGCCGGGAAGCTGCCGTCCAGCTTGAGGCTGGCGAGGTTGGTGTCCGCGCCCAGGTCGGCGAGGACGCGCTGGTAGCAGTCCGGGGCGTCCATGAAGGCGTCCAGGCTGATGCCCAGGTCGCGGATGTAGGACCGGCCTGTGTTATCGCTCTGGCCGTTCCACACTTCCAGGAACAGTTCGTTGTTGCCGAGCGTGGCGGCGTCGCCTGGGCCGGTTAGGGTCAGCAGCAAAGCCGCCGGGAGGACTCTCAACTTCATGGGGGATACTCGAAAGGTTGGCGACCGGGCCGGCGGCCCGGCCGGATTCATTCGGAGACGGTGAACACTTGGTCGCTGGTGTCGCATAGGGCGGGCGAGCGTTTGGAGCCCACGGTGCAAAGCCGGATCGCGCCGGTTTCGGTCACGAGTTTATTGCCCGGCGTCCAGATCACATGGCCGGTGTTCTTGAACTTGCCTTTCACCAAGCGCCATTGCTTGCCGCCGTCCTTCGAGAAATACAGGTTCAAACGCTTGTTCCCTGGCAGGTTGCCGGAAGCCCATTCGATGTATTGGCGGACGCCCGTCTTCCAGGTTTCGCCGCCGTTGGGGGCGATCATCCACAGGAAGGTGCCGGTCGGGGCGGCGCAGGACGGGGACGTGAAGCTGCCGTCCAAGACGCCGTTGTCGCAAGCGCGGGTTTCCTTTAGGGCATCGGAATCGCAATAGAGGCTGGTGGCGGTTTGGTAGGCGGTGACGCTGTCGCCGCTGGCGATCCGGCCACCCCAGGGCAGGTCGCAGGCCTTGGGCGCGGTACAGGCGGCATTGGTGTATTCGCCGCCGAGGACGCCGTCGTCGCAGGTCCGGGTTTGCTTGTTGGCGGCGGCTTCGCAGTCGGTGCTGACCGCCTCCTGGTAGGCGGCGACGCTCTCGCCGCTGGATATCCGGCCACCCCAGGGCAGGTCGCAGGCGAGCAGGGGGGCGCTACAGGATTGATTGGCGAAGCTGCCGCTCAGGGTGCCGTTGTCGCAGATGCGGGTTTCCGTGTTGGCGGCGCTTTCGCAATCGGCGCTGGTGGCGCTTTGGTAGGCGGTGACGCTCTCGCCGCTGGGCAGGATATCGCCCCAGGGCAGGGCACAGGCTTTGGGTGTGGTGGCGCAGGTTTGTTCGGTGTAGCTGCCGCTCAGTGTGCCATCTTCGCAGGTGCGGGTTTCCTGGATGGCCGCGCAATCGTCGCTGGAGGCGCTCTGGTAGGCGGCGACGCTCTGACCGCTGGCGAGCGTGCCGCCCCAGGGCAGGTCGCAGGCCTGGGTGGCGCTACAGGATTCATTGGCGAAGGAACCGCTCAGGGTGCCGTTGTCGCAGGTGCGGGTTTCCTTGTTGTTGGCGCTTTCGCAATCGGCGCTGACGGCGGTTTTATAGGCGGTGACGCCCTGGCCGCTGCCCAGCGTGCCGCCCCAGGGTAGGTCGCAGGCCTTGGGGGCGCTACAGGATTGCAAGCTGAAACTGCCGCTGAGGACGCCGTTGTCGCAGTTGCGGGTTTCCTTGTTGGCGGGCGCGTCGCAATTGGCGCTGACGGCAGTTTTATACGCGGCGACGCCCAGGCCGCTGGCCAGCGTGCCACCCCAGGGCAGGTCGCACGCCTTGGGGGCGCTACAGGCTTGTTGGGTGAAGCTGCCGCTGAGGATGCCGTTGGCGCAGTTGCGGGTTTCCTTGTTGGCCGTGCCTTCGCAATCGGTGCTGAGGGCGTTCTGGTAGGCGGCGACGCCCAGGCCGCTGGTGAGCTTGCCGCCCCAGGGCAGCGCGCATTGGGTGCTGGCCGGGCAATCGGCCGGGACCGGGGTATCGGCCGCGGGCGTGAACGCGACCTGCTTGCCATCGAAGCGCCAATCCCCCAGCGGCAGGCCGTTACGCCCGATGGCCGGCATGGACTGGGAGGCGTAGTCCAACGTCAGGAAATACATCCCCATCGCATCGCCGCCGGCCACCCGCTGGTTGCTGGCGAACCCGACGGTCTGGTTCATCCGGTCGTCCCAGATGAAAGGCTCGAAGTAATAGCCCGTATCGAAGCTGGAAAACGCCTTGGAATCCTCCACCCCGGCATTGGTGAGGTGAATCGAGAGGGCCGAGACCGGACCCGAAAAATCGATATAGGTGCCGAACACGCTCAGGCCGGTATCGGGATTGCCCGGATCGGTGACGGTGGTGAGGATGCCGGTATGGTTGTTCGGGTCCTGTTCGCCCAGGCCGGGATCGGCGTTCAGCAGGGAGGCATAATCGTCGTTGAAGGCCTGCACCGTCCACACCGTGGCCGACGGCAAGGCACCGCCCTGGACCAACGCGGCCAGGTTGGGGTCGTTGCCCAAATCCTGGACCACGTAGTTGAAACAACCGGGGGCGTTGAGGAAATCGTCCAGGCTCACCCCCAGGTCCTTGATATAGGACTGGCCCCCGGTCCCGCCATCGCCATTCCAAACCTCCAGAAACAACTCGTTGACGCCCAGCGCGGCGAAAGCGCCGGGTGCCGCCAGGGCGAGCGCCAGCGCGGTGGTGAAAACCTTTGAATTCATTGGGATACCTGGGTGATGGGCTGGGCGCAGGGCGGTCGGTCTCTCGGGACAAGGCCGGTCGCGGCGGAAACGCCGCGGGGTCCGCCATGGGGGCGATGACCAGGGGAATGGACTGCGCGGCCCCGCCGTTGTCGATGGTCGCCACGATAAAGCCGATTTATTACGGATCGGTTAAGGAAAGATGACGGATTGTCTTTTTAACGTTCCCGTAATGTGACTGCACCAAAATCCCGCCTCCATGACGAGGCTGGAATCACAACGCGGGCAGCGGAACGCCCCCAGGTCACGGAAAACCACCCCTCAAGGCCCGGCCCGGGCCGGACCCGCCCACCTCCCTGGGCCTCCACACCACTCTATTTGAAGAACCCAAGCCATCCCTATGATCCTTAGGAAGACATTGGCCGCCGTCATGGTGGGCGGCCTTATCAGTTCCACCGTGTCCGCCGCCGAGCCACGGGAGGAAATCCTCAAAGTCAAGAAATCCACCTTCACCAACCTGGTCGATCTGCTGGTACAGCGCGGGGTTTTGGACAAGAAGGACGCCCAGGGACTCATCACCGAGGCGGAGGCGGAAGCCAAGGCCGCCGAATCGGCCCAGTCCGCCCCGCCCCAGGCGCAGGGCGTCCCGGCTCCGGTGGGCAAGGATGGCAAGAAATCCAAGTACGTCGGCTATGTGCCGGAGTTCGTGAAGCAGGAAATCCGCGACCAGGTCCGCGCCGAACTCAAGGACGATGTGCTGAAGGATGTGAAGCAGACCGCCAAGAAGGAGCGTTGGGGCATCCCCGACGCCCTGCCGGATTGGATCACCCGCATCAATCCCTATTTCGATATGCGCCTGCGGGTGGCGGACGATTTCTACCAATCCACCAACGCCCCGGCCTACGACTGGATGGCGATCAACCAGGCCGGCGGTATCTCCCAGGCCATGGCCAAGAACCAGGCCTTCCTCAACACCACGGTGGACCGGCTCAGGCTGCGCGAGCGTTTCCGCATCGGCTTCGACGCCCAGATCAACGAATCCCTGAAGGCCGGGTTCCGCTTCGCCACCAGCAACCAATACAACCCGGTGTCGAACAACCAGACCCTCGGCAATACCGGGCAGTCCTGGCAGTTCGCCATCGACCGCGCCTTCCTGCAATACGATTTCAACGACCAGGGCAACGATTGGGTCACGGTCTGGGGCGGGCGCATGCCCAATCCCTTCGTCAGCACCGACGTGGTGTTCGACCCCGACCTCAGCTTCGAGGGCTTCGCGGGCACCTTCCGCTGGAACTTCGCGCCGCGCCCGGTGGCGACGGCCTATACCAGCAACACCCAGTCGGGGCCGTTCGGCATCAATATGGGGCCGCAGCATCCCAATACCGTGTACGCCACGGCGGGTGTGTTCCCGATCCAGGAAGTCAATTTCTCCAGCCGCGACAAATGGCTGTTCGGCTACCAGATGGGGGCCGATTGGCTCTACAACGACGAAGTCCGCTTCAAACTGGCCGGCGCCTATTACGACTACGACAACATCTCGGCCAAGCGCAACATCTACGACAGCCTGGAATACAACTACACCGCCCCGCAGTTCATGCAGAAGGGCAATACCCTGGTGGCGATCAACGACGCCAAGAACCAGCCGGATTGCAACACCGGCACCTTGGGCAGCCAGAACGTGTGCTTGGTGGGCCTGGCCTCGGGCTTCCAGATCGTCAACGCCACGGCGACGGTGGATTACGCCCGTTTCGCGCCCATCCATGTGATGCTGACCGGCGACTACGCCAAGAACCTGGGCTTCAACAAGCAGAAGATCATGAACCAATTCGGCGAGAACCTCGCCGCCCACACCAACGCCTATCAGGTCCGCATGGACGTGGGCCGCCCGGTCATCCGCCAGTTGTTGGATTGGAACATGTATTTCGCCTACCGCTATATCGAGGCCGACGCGGTGCTGGACGCCTTCACCGATTCGGTCTTCCACCAGGGCGGCACCGACGCCAAGGGCTGGGTACTGGGGGCGCAGGTCGGGCTGTTCACCAACGCCTGGATGAACCTGCGCTGGTTCAGCACCGACGCCATCAATGGCCCGCCCTTGAGCATCGACACCTTGACGGCGGACTTCAACGCGAGGTTCTAACCCATCGCCGGGCCACGGGCCCCGCCGACCGGGCCGCCAGCCCGCCGGCGGGTCGCGAGCCGCCTACAAGCGGCTTGCAAACACCCCAGCCCGCCTTCATCAAACCGTCATGGGGTCCGCCCTATACTGCCGCGCTGAATCCGCCGCCCAGCGCAGGCCGCTGGCGGCGCTCCCCGCCCCCCAACCAGAACCACGCCATTGATACCCGATCCGACGGCCCATCCGCCGCGCCCCATCGCTTCCGCCGCGGAACGGCCCCAGGCTTTCCCGGCGCGACCCAGGGCCATTCCGGGAACCCCGCTCCCTCCGATGAAATTCCTGTTCCTGTTCCTACCCCTGGCCTGGCTGCTGGATCGATCCGGCCAGTCGCCCGCCGCCCTCACCTTCGCCGCCGCCGCCCTCGCCATCGTGCCCTTATCGGCGCTGATGGTGGACGCCACCGAGCAACTGTCCCACCGCACCGGGCAGACCGTGGGCGGACTCCTCAACGCCACCTTCGGCAACGCCCCGGAACTCATCATCTCGCTGATGGCGCTCCGGGCCGGTTTGCTGGACGTGGTGAAAGCCTCCATCGTCGGCGTGGTCCTGGGCAATCTGCTGTTCGTGCTGGGCCTTTCGTTCCTGATCGGCGGCCTGAAATACCGGGTGCAGAAATTCAACCGCCGCGGCGCCCGCGTACAGCGCTCGATGCTGATGCTGGCGGTGTTCAGCATGGTGGTGCCCAGCCTGTTCGATAGCTTCGTCTCGCCCGAATTCGCCGACCTCGGCGACGGGCTCAACCTGGGCGTGGCCTGGGTCCTCCTGACCGCCTACGCCCTCAACTTGGTGTTCATGCTCAAGACCCACCCCGATTATTTCGAGGCCAAGGGCCGGGACGCGGCGGTGGAACCGGAAGAGGCGCATTGGCCGGTGTGGGCGGCGCTGGGGGTGCTGCTGGCGGCCTCGGTGGCGCTGGCCTTCATGAGCGAAATCCTGGTCGGCACCATCGAACCCACCGCCCGGAGCCTGCATATGTCCAAGGCTTTCATCGGCGTGATCGTCATCGCCCTGGTCGGCGGCGCCCCAGAAAGCGTCGCCGCCGTGGCCATGGCCCGCAAGAACAAGCTCGACCTCACCATGGGCATCGCCGTGGGCAGCAGCATCCAGATCGCCTTGTTCGTCGCGCCGACCCTGATGCTCAGCAGCTATTTCCTGGCCCCCAAGCCCTTGAATTTGGTGATCGGCAACGCCGGGATGGTGCTGGTCCTGTTGTCGGTGCTGATCTTCTCGATGATCGTCAGCGACGGCAAATCCAACTGGTTCAAGGGCGTGCAGCTCCTGAGCGTCTACCTCCTGATCGCCTTGTTCTGCTACTACCTGCCCGATAGTCCGGCCATCCCCTGGATCAAACCCTGACCCACCACCCACCCGAGGAACCACGCCATGCCCGAGCCTTTCGACAGCCACACCGTCAAGCGCTATGACGGCGAACTGAACCACCTGCATTATCTGGTCCTCGACATGGGGGGACGGGTCCTCGAACAAATCCGCGCCGCCCTGGCCGCGTTCAAGAACCGCGACGTGGAGGAGGCCCGGCGGGTCGTGGCCTCCGACCGCGCCGTGGACCAGATGGAAGTGCAGGCCGACGACGATATCGTCAAGCTCATCGCCCGCCGCGCCCCGGTGGGGAGCGATCTGCGCATGGTGATGGCGGTGTCCAAGAGCATCAGCGACCTGGAGCGGATCGGCGACGAGGCGGTGAGGATCGCCAGCCTCGCCATCCAGCTGTTCGGCTCCGAGGGCGGCGACCCCGGCCACCGCCTGCTGCGCGATGTCAACCGCATGGGGGAACTGGCGGTATCGACCCTGGCCGAGGCGCTGGAAGTGTTCGAGGTCTGGGACGAAGCCAAGGCCCGCCATGTGCTGGCGAACTATCACGAGATGGAGGAGGAATTCCAGGCCGACCTCCGGCGCTTGATGACCTATATCATCGAGGATTCGCGCAATATCGGCTTCACCATCGGCGTGGTGCTGGCCATCAAGGCCCTGGAGCGCATCGGCCACCATGCCCACAACCTGGCCGAATACGTGATCTTCCAGGTCAAGGGCGAGGATATCCGGGCCGACGATTGAACGGGCCGGGCGTCATCAAACCGTAAACTGCGGCGGCTAATTTCACCCATCCGTCCTACCGCCGGGAACCTTGGGGTTCCCCGACCCGGAGTTCCGTCCATGAGCGCCCCGCCCACCTTCCTTTCCCCCGAGGACCGGCTCGACCTGCAACGCGCCTACGCGTCCTTGGAGCATCCCGGCTTCGCCATCCGGCTGTCCAATTTCGTCGGGATGCCCATCGAACAGGGCTTCAAGCTGCTGCCCAGGCGTTGGCACCGCCGCCTGCACCATTACGCCGAACAGGCCATGTGGCGGGCGCTGGAGGCGGCGGTCCATTGCCTCAAGGATAAAAAAGGCGCGTCCTCCGACCGCTATTACCGGTTCCTGGGCACGGCCAGCGGCGCGGTGGGCGGCTTTATCGGCGGGCCGGCCCTGCTGTTGGAACTGCCCTTCACCACCACGGTCATGCTGCGGGCCATCGCCGATATCGCCCGCAGCCAGGGCGAGGACCTGGACGACCTGGAAACCCGCATGGCCTGCCTCGAAGTGTTCGCGCTGGGCGGGCACGCCCAGGACGACGACGCCGCCGACACCGGCTATTACAGCCTGCGGCTGGCCCTGGAAGCGCCCATCGCCGGGGCTTCGCGCTATATCGCCCAGAACGGCGCGGTCCGCCGCGAAGGCGCGCCGGCCCTGGTGAACACCATCGTGGTGGTCTCGCGCCGCTTCGGCGTCACGCTGTCGGAAAAAGCCGCCGCCGAGATCATCCCGGTGATCGGGGCCGTGGGCGGGGCCGCCATCAACCGCTTGTTCGTCCACCATTTCCAGGACGTGGCCCACGGCCATTTCACCATCCGCCGCCTGGAGCGCAAATACGGCACCCGCCTGATCCGCGCCGAATACCGCAAACTGGCCGCGCCTGCGCCCAAACTGTTGTTCGCGCCCGCCTGAGCTTTTCCAACCCCCGACCGGGGCGGTCGATGGACCGGGTCCGCCCCCGCATGAAGATTCGGGACCCCGCCGGTTTCCCCTGGCATACTTATGGACGCCGACCACCCCCCGCTTCCCGCCCATGAGGACCGCGCTTTGACCACGCCCACCCCGCTCCCCTTTGGATTGCTCCTGGCCGTTGCCTGCCTGTCCGCGCCGCCCACGGCGGCGGAACCCGATACCGCCCGCCAAGCCGAAGTGGCCGGGCGCGGTGCCCAAGTCATGCCGTTCGACCTGGAAAAAACCCGGCATATCTTCACCCCCACCGCAGAGGGCGGCATCCAGCAAGTCGTGGTCCTCGACCCCCAGGACCGGGCGCAGACCGAGGCGATCCGCCAGCATCTCGCGGCCATCGCGGCGGGATTCCGGCGCGGCGATTTCTCCGGTCCCCTCGCCATCCACGGCGAAGGAATGCCGGGACTGGCCCGGTTGCGGCAAGCCCAACCGGGCGAACTCGACATCGCCTACCGGGAGGTGGCGGACGGCGGGGAAATCCGCTATTCCAGCAAGACACCGGCGGTGGTGGCGGCGATCCACCAGTATTTCGAGGCCCAGCTCGCCGACCATGGCCGCCACGCCATGCCGGGGCATCCGTACCACCATCCCTAAGGCATTCCTGGTCCCGCCCGCCGAAGGCTGGGAGCATGGACGCCCGATCCCCATGGCCACAACCACAGGACCGCAACCCCATGACCGAAGAAGATTCGATCCGCGCCGCGCTCGCGGCCCATCCCTTCCCGCCCAACCCCTGGGTGCAAGTCACCGACGAGGGCATCATCATCAAGGCGGGCTATACCGACACCCTGCACCGGATGCTGCGCTGGGTGCCCAAGGTGCGCTGGATCCCCGAACGCCGCCATTGGCATGTGCCCCTGGCCGGGGCCGAGTTGATCCGCTCGGTGCTGCCCGAAATCTCGCGGCTGGCCGAAGCCACCTACGAAGAACCGACCGCGGCGGCGGACCCGCCCCAACCGCCGGCAACCACCCCCGTCCAAGCCGGTGCCGATCTTTCGGAGCGCGACCTGTTCCGCAACTCGGCGCGGTTCCTGTTCGGGACCGATTGGCAGCGCGACACCGCCCGCGCCCTGGGCCGCGACGAGGCCGCGCTGGCCTGCTGGCTGGCGGGCGATGGCACGCTGGAGGACGATCCGGCAATCTTGCTGGACGAGATGCTGGGTTTGATGCACCGCCGCGCCGCCGCCATCGTGGCCGCGGCCGGGCGCTTATCCCAGGCTATCGAGGAGAGGAAGGCCGACGGGCGTTGAATCCGGCCCGGCCAAGCCGGGCCGGTCCCGCCGGCGGGCGGGGATCAGCCCGGCTGCATCTCATCGGCCTTGGCGATGAAGGCCAGGTGGGTGGCCAGGTCGAACACCGCGTCCGGGATGGTGTGTTCGAACTGGTTTTCGTACCAGCTCCGGCAATAGGGCAGGAACAGCTTGCCCTGGGGCAGGGTGTGCAAGACCTCGTCGCCCTGGCACAGCGCGAAATCGACACCGGCGTTCTCGCCGACGCTGCGCCAATCGTCGCCGAACACCTCGAACTGCACGATCAGCTTGGAGAACACCCGGTCGGTCTCGGTGGTTTTCACCAGGATGGCCCGGATGTTCTGGTAGCGCCGGGCTATCGCGCCGGTATCCAGGGTTTGTAGGAATTCTTGTCGCTTTCCCTTCTTCACCTGTGTGCTTGTGTCGATGGGAACACCGAGATTGTTGAGTCCGGAAGTCTTGGCGGGGGCCAATTCTATCGGCGCGGTGGTCTCGATCAATGCGGGCATGATGCGCTCCTTGTAACGGGGGATGGGTTTAAAGGATTGATTGGATTTGGATTTTTCCGCGCGCCCCGCGGTTTTGGGCGTCCGCCACCCGCCGCGTGGCGGGCCGGGCCGGGCCGGAACCGGTCTGCGCGGCCCCCGTCTTATTGCAAAATCCATGCATATCGCCTGCGTCCGCCCCAAATCAGGCCGGTATTCGATCCCGAAGACCGGCCTTGGATTCCCGCGCCCATCGCGGACCGCGGCAACGCCACCATGGCCGTGTGTCGCCGCGGTATCCACGCCCGCCGCCGACCTATCGCGGCTGGACGACGCTGCCGTAGGCGTCGATCAAGCCCGCGCCATAGGCTTCGAGGTCGCTGATGACCTGCTTGCCCAGGTGGCAATAGCCATAGGTGCAAGCCTTTCCGCCCAGGTCGCCGGGCGAGGTGTCGGTCGCGCTGAGGGCGCGGGTCCGGTTGTTGGCGATGGGCACGGCACCGGCCCGCAGCAGCGAGACCACCGCCGCCGGGTCTTTCCAGGCCGCGGGATGGGTGCTCAAGGCCAGGGCGGCGACCGCCGACACATGCGGCGTGGCCATGGAAGTGCCCTGGATCACCCCGTAGCACTGCTTTTCAGGGAACACGGTGCCGCTGATCGTGAAGCAGGGGATATCCTGGGCGTAATTGGAGGTGATGGAAAAAACCTCCCAGGCGTTGTAGCCATCGGCGACCGAGCTGCCCCCGGCCATCGAACCCTGGCCGGTCCAGGGCCAGCCCTCGGTGCCGCCGTTGTCGATGGCGGGCAGGTTGAACTTGCGGGCCCCGCCGGGGGCGGCGAAATCGATGCGGGGGCCGTAGTTGCTGTAATAGGCCAGTTGGTTCTTCCTGCCGACGCCGCTGGGCTGGTGGGCGTCGGTCTTCAGCTTGCACCATTGGTGGTTGCCATTGGCCAGGGAATCGGCGGGGCAGGTGTCCGCGGACCCGTTCACCACGTTCCCGGTGGAGGACACCATGACCACGCCGGGGATGCCGCCCGGTGTTTCCCACAGGCCGTAATAGTCGGTGCCGCCCGGCGGCGCATCGAGGATGCCATGGCTCAACACCTGTCCGCCCATGCCGATGCGGGCATGTTCGTTGCCCGCCGCCGCCACGATCAAGGTGCCCCGGCTCCAGGCGTAGTCCACCACCCGCTGGTAGAAGTTATAGAGCAGGTCCTGTTCGGGGTCGGTGCGGTCCAGGTAGCCGCCGAAGGAGATGCTGACCACGTCGATGCCATGGTCGGCGGCGTAGGCGAAGGCGTTGAGGATTTCGGAATCGTAGGCGTAGCCGCAGTTCTGGGCGATCTTCAACGACACCAATTGCACCCCCGGCGCGATGCCGTTGATGCCGCTGCCGTCCAGCGCGGCGGCGATGTTGCCGCCGATCCAGCTGCCATGGCCGTGGAAGTCCAAATCCGCCGAAGCGCCCAGGGTCTTGGCGAGATCGGCGTCGGTCGGGTAGCCGTAGTAGGCGCAGAGGTTGGGCTGTTCGTTGACGGTGAAATCGACCACCCCGTCCACCTTGTCGGCCAGTTCGGCGTGGGTGTAGTCGAGCCCGGTGTCGGCCACGCCGACCTTGATGAATTGATAGCCCAGCCCCAGGGCTTGGTTCCAGGCTTGCTGCGCGTGGATGCGCTGGGCGTTCCACATCAACCCCGCGAGTCCCAGGGCGGGATCGGCGGCGGCGCGGGCCGCGGCTTGGCCCGCGCCCAGGGCGGCGAGTTTTTTGCGGAACGGGGCCGTGCCGAACATTTCCCGCTGCATTTGCGGATTGATCAGCCGCTTGACCCGGTCGTGGGCGACCCGCGCCACCCGGCTGTCGGCGCGTAGGCCCGCCAGGGCGCTCCGGGCCGACGCGGTGCCGGCCTGGGCGGTCTGGACCACCATGAAATTAAGTCCGGGATGGTCGCTCACCACCTGCATCCCCTGTTGTTCCAGGGAGGCGCGGAGCGAGGCGTGGGCCGTGGGACTGGAAGTGTCGATGAGCAGGCGTTGCGGCACGGCCTGGTCGAGGTCGGGCTGGGCGGCCAAGGCCGCCGCCGGGTGGATGGCGGCCAACCAGGCGGCGCAGGCGAGGGCGTAGGCGGATTGCATGTATTTGGTTTTCATAGCGAGCGTCTGTGCAGTGGCAAAGGAAGGAGGGATAGGACCAACGGAGGGACCGTTGGTTTGGCCAGCAGCCACGGTCTCGGCGTGGCCTGGATCAGTATGGTAGGAGAAAAATGGTTGTGATTTCGAGCGGGAGGGATCGCCGGGGGGAAAAGCCGCGGGTCCGGCGGCCAGGGCTGCCCCGGTGCGCGGATATCGCGCCGGCGGGCGCGGATTGAAACTACAATATCCACGGGGGAAATCGACGCCCTGTCGAAGCCACGCGCCGGAGGCCGGTCATCAGCCACGGCCCGCGCCGCGCCCCGATCCATTCCGCCGGAAGCCGATGCGCCCCGAGGCCGTCGGCTTTCTTGTGATGCCGACCGCATAACCCAGAAGGAACCCCCCATGCCCATGCCAAGCAAACCCTCCGAAATCGCCATCATCGGTGCCGGCTATAGCGGCACCCTGGTCGCGGCCCATTTGCTGAAGGAATCCAAGGCACCGCTCACGGTGCGCTTGTTCGACCGCGACCCCAAACAGTTCGGGCGGGGCATCGCCTATGCCACGCCCTTGGATTGCCAGCTCCTCAACGTGCCGGCCGGCAATATGAGCGCCTTCCCGGACGATCCCGGACATTTCCTGCGCTGGGCCAAAGAGCGCGAGGCCCAGTTGCTCAATCCGCCCTGGGTCGTGGAAATCGGCCCCAAAAGCTTCCTGCCGCGCCGCGCCTATGGCGATTATCTGGCCTGGGTGCTGGCCGAGGCCGAACGTGCCGCCGCCCCCGGCGTCACCCTGGTCCGCCGGGCCGAGAAGGTCGCCAAGCTGTCCCCGGAACCCAACGGCGAAATCAAGCTGGTCCTGGCCGGGGGGCAGGTGTTCCGGGTGGACCGCGCGGTGCTGGCCCTGGGCAATTTCCCGCCGGGGAACCTGCCCATCCCCGATCCCAACTTCTACCGCAGCCCGCGCTACCACCGCAATCCCTGGCTGCCGGGGGTGTTGGAACAAATCCTGGAGACGCGCTCCTGCCTGTTGGTCGGCAGCGGCCTGACCATGGTCGATTGGGCGGTGAGCCTCGGGCAATACGGTTATACCGGCCAGGTCCATGTGGTTTCGCGGCGGGGCTTCTGGCCCAAGGCCCACCAGGCGGCGGACCCGGTCGGTTTCGCCCTCGACCTGGAAACGGGCGATCCTTCGGTGCGGGCTTGGTTGCGCCAAATCCGGGCCTATGTCGCCAAGACCGGCTGCGATTGGCGGGCGGTGATCGACGCCTTGCGCCCCCACAACCAACGCCTGTGGCAAAGCCTGCCCCTGGCCGAGAAGCGCCGGTTCATGCGCCATGCGCGGCCCTTCTGGGATTTGCACCGGCACCGGCTGGCCCCCGGCGTGGCGGCGCGGTTGGAGGCGATAGCCGAATCCGGCCAGCTCGTGCGCCATGCCGGACGGGTACAGGGCTACCGGGAAACGGAAACGGGGGTCGAGGTGACGATCCGTCCGCGCGGCGTGGAACGGGCGGAGACGCTGGAAGTCGAGGCCGTGGTGAATTGCTCCGGTTCCGAGAGCAATTACCGGCGCCTGGAAAGCGCCCTGGTCCGCAATCTGTTGGGCCAGGGCTTGATCCGGCCCGATCCCCTGTCCCTGGGGATCGAGGTCGCCATGGACGGGGGCTTGGTCGATGCCCACGGCGTGATTTCCGACCGCTTGTTCACCCTGGGCCCGCCCAGCAAGGGCATGTTGTGGGAAACCACGGCGGTGCCGGAATTGCGGGTGCAGGCCCAGCGCCTGGCCGGTTTGCTGTTGGCGGGCTGAAACGGCCCGCCGCGGGCGCGGTCCGGTCAATCCAGTTCGGCGAACCGGCTCCGCGCCAAGCCCAACAGCTTGTCGGCGGGGATCGTGGCGTTCTTCTTGGGGTCGTGGACGAGGGCGCCGAATTTCGCCGCCAGCACCGCCGCCAACATCAACACGCAAACATCCTCCCTGGGATCGCCGCCGGAACGCAGGGTGACGAGGGTATCGCGCTGGCCGGGCGGGTCGTCCAGTTCCGGGAACTGGGCCAAATATGGTTCCACGGCATCGAACCGCAGCTTCACGCCGCCGTCCTCGCCATTGAGGGTGCAGGGCAGGTAATCCACGCTTTGGAACGGGGCGTAGGCCGCGTCCACGTCGAGCTTGAATTTGAATTCGCGCAGGGCTTCTTGCAGCTGGGCGCGGGTGGGCACGTCGGCACGGCCCAACAGGGCGGATTGGAGTTGTGGCATAAGGATTCCCGATGATCATGGATGGAGGCCAGCCATCGCGGATGGCCGGGTCTGGGCATTGGGACGGAGCTTATCGCCGCCGGACGGAGGGTGTCCAGCCCGCCGGGACGGCTAGGGCCCGGCGGCCCGCGCCCCGCCGCGGCGCGCGCCCACCTCCGCCAAGAGCCGCCGCAAATCCTCGAAATCGACCGGCTTCACCAAATGCTGGTCGAAACCGCCCAGGCGGGTGCGGTGGCGGTCCGCCGCCTGTCCCCAGCCGGTCAGGGCGAACAGCGCGATATCCCGGCCACCGGGCTGGCCCCGGATGCGCCGGGCGACCTCGTAGCCATCCATGCCCGGCATCCCGAGGTCGAGCAGGACCACGTCCGGCGGAGACCCGGCCAGGAGGGCCAGGGCTGCGGCCCCGTCGTAGGCCACCCGCACCTCGATCCCCAGCAATTCCAGCAACAAGGCCAGGCTGTCGGCGGCGTCGCGGTTGTCGTCCACCACCAGCAAGCGGCGCGGGAACTCCGGGGCGGGCGGATCGGCGCTGGCCTGGAGCCCGGCCGGGGACGTCCTGGCCAGCGGTATCCGCACCACGAACTCGCTGCCCCGGCCCACGCCCCCGCTACGGGCCTCGATCCGCCCGCCGTGCAACTGGACCAAGTGGCGGACCAGGGCCAGCCCGATGCCAAGCCCGCCCTGGGCGCGGCCCTGGCTGTGGTCCACCTGGGAAAACAGGTCGAATACCCTGGGCAGCATCGCCTCGGGTATCCCGACCCCGGTATCGCTGACGCCGACCACGGCCTCGTTGCCTTGCCGTTCCACCGCGATGCCGATCCGGCCATGGGGTCCGGTGTATTTCGCCGCGTTGTTCAAGAGGTTGGTGAAGACCTGGATGAGCCGGACCGGGTCGGCGTCGAGGTGGAGCGGGGCCGGCGGCAAGGCCACGTCGAGCCGGTGCCCGCCCGCCTCGATGAAGGGGCGGCTGGTCTCGATGGCCTGCTCGATCACGCCGGCCAGGGCGATGCGTTGCCTTTTCAATTCGACCTTGCCGCGGGTGATGCGGGAAGCCTCCATCAGGTCGTCGACCAGCCGGACCAGATGGTCGACCTGCCGGATCATCATCGTCAACGCGTTGGTGGTCGTGGGGCCGTGGCCGCCGGCCCCGCTCAGCGCGTAGAGGGAATTGCGGATCGGGGCCAGGGGGTTGCGGAGTTCGTGGGACAGTATCGCCAGGAATTCGTCCTTGCGCCTATCGCCCTCGCGCAGGGCGTCCTCCATGCGGCGGCGCTCGGTCATATCGGTGACCAGGGTCATGAGATGGGGCGCTTCCTGGGCCGGGCCGCGCAGGAGCGACACGAACTTGCGTACCCAGACCGGTTCGCCGTCCTGGCGCAGATAGCGGTTCTCGACCTCGAAATGCGGCAGTTCCCCGGCCAGGAGGCGTTGGATTCCGAGCAGGTTGTCGGCGCGGTCCTCGGGATGCACCAGTTCCAGGAACACCCGGTGGGCCAGTTCGACCTGGGTATGGCCCAGCAGGGCGCAATAGGCGGGATTGCAGCGGATCAAGCGGCCTTCCACGTCGATGATGGCGATACCGATGGCGGCGTATTCGAAGATCGCCCGGAACCGCTCCTCGCTGGCGGCGAGCGCCCGTTCGGCCCGCTTGCGCTCGGTGATGTCCTCTGTCACGGCCACGCCGCCGATGACCCGGCCCGCCGGGTCGCGCAACGGCGCGCCCGAGGCCCGCGCGAACCAGCGCTTGCCGCTCGGGAGCCACACTTCCAATTCCATGGGCGGGATTGCGCGGTTTTCCGCCACCGCCCGCTGCAAGGGCAGTTCCGTGGGCAGGACCGGCCTGCCGTCCTGGAAGAAGCGGACTTGGCGGCCCGGCACCGTGGCGTCCGGGGCGGAAGCGGACAGGTTGTCGGTGGCGGCGGCCTCGAATTGCGCCAGCACCGCCGGATTGCCGGTGATGTGTTGGCAGGAGGGATCGTCGGAAAAACTGACGCCGACCGGCAGGGCCTTCATCAGGGCTTGCAGGCGGCGGTGGGCGGTTTGCCGGGCCGGGTCGCCACGCTGGTCGGCCAGGGGCAGGATAGCCGCGAATTGCTGGGCCACGAGGTCGAGGAACTGGCGGTAATCCCGGTCCAGACGCCGGTGGGGGTTGAGTCCCGCGATCAAGACGGCGCCGGCCCGGGCCGCTCCCGGCGGGACCACCGGCAGGCATAGGGCCTGGTCCGGCGGGCGTTGCCACGCGCCCGTGGGCAGTCCGGGGAACAAGGCCGGCAGTGGTTCGATCAGCCGCCCCCCGGTCGGCAGCCATCCATCCAGGGGCCAGCCCTTCGCGCCGTCCAGGGGAAGCTCCCAAGGGCTGGCGGGACCGCCCGGCGCGATACCGGCGCTGCCCGCCAAGCGCAAGGTCTTGTGTTCCGGGTCGGATAGATAGAACAGGGCGAACGGCAAATCGTAAGGGTTGGCGGCGAGTACGGCGGCCACGGCCCCGCAGGCGTCGGCCCCGGACCCGCTCCAGCCCAGCGCCCCCAGATCGCGCAGCGTCCGCAAACGGCGCGCGCCGACCACCTTGGCGGTGGTCTCGATCACCGGGCAGAACACCCCGGCGATTTCGCCGCCCTCGTCGTGGATGGGGCTGTAGGAAAAGCTGAAGTACCCCTCTTCTGGATAGCCATCGCGCTCCACCAGCAGCAACAAATCGTCCGCCGGGCCGGCCTCGCCGCGCAGCAAAGCCTGTTCCAACATCGGCCCGATGCTGTCCCAAATTCCGGCCCCCCATTGCCGGCCCGGCTGGCCCACCGCGCCGGGGTGCCGGATACCGAGGATGGGCCGGTAGGCGTCGTTGTAGAACATCACCAATTCCGGCCCCCACCCAATCAGGATGGGGAACGGGCAATGCAGGCAAGTGCTGACCGAGGTGCGCAGGCTTGGTGGCCAGGACTCGACCGGCCCCAAGGGGGTCCGGGACCAATCCAGGGCGCGGATCAGCCGGCCGGTTTCGCCGCCGCCCGCCAGGAAATCGAAGCCGGGCCGGGCGGAATAGGGAAGGGGTGGGGCTTGGCTTAAAGCTTGGCTGGACAAAGGTGTATTTCCGATTTCGTGTATATCAGACGCGGGACGTGCATGACCCGCTTTCCGCTTTTCCTTGTGGTTCGACATAGGTATTAATTCATAGGGGCTGTGGGCTTGGCAAATCCTTAACCGCGAGCGACCGGCCCGGATATCGCCGTGGCTATCCCGCCATGGATTCTATTCAGCAGACCGGCCCGGATCGCCAAGCGACGACCGACGGCTTGGGCTTGGAACGCCCGGTATACCATTGGCTTTTGAATAGCACCATATTACCCTTTTTAATAGCCGATGGATATTGGGTTTTCTACGAGAACGGCAGCCCCTCTCCAACCTGGATGGCGTCTCCGGCGGGCTTGGAATATCGCGGGATGGCCATTTTAAGCCACAGGATATATATGGAATTCCCGGAGCCATCGGCCCGTCCGACCCGGTCCGATCGGCTTGGGTCTGGACCAGGCCCGGCATGGAACCATCGCGGACGGAGCCAGTCTACCGATTCAAGAAACTTGGGGAGCGAAAACCGGATGGATCCGCCGTCGGCGGGGGTTTATAAGGATATTTACCGATGTTGATATGGAGAGTCGATGATGAAAAGGACGCCCGCCCTGATTGTATTTTCCCATCTACGCTGGAACTGGGTTTGGCAACGCCCGCAACACTTATTGTCCCGTTTGTCTAAAAGCTTTCCCGTGGTTTATGTCGAGGAGCCGATATTCGACCCGGACGCCTTGGAACCCCGCTGGGAATTGGCCCGGCCCCAGCCTGGGGTCAGGGTCGCCACCCCCGTGACCGCCATCGCCGAGCCCGGCTTCAACGACCGCCAATGCGCCGCGCTGGAACCCTTGTTGGCGCGGTTGGTCGAGCAGGAAAACCTGGGCAACCGCCTGGTCTGGCTCTATACCCCGATGGCCCTGCCCCTGGCCCGTGGACTCAAGCCCCTGGGCCTGATCTACGATGTCATGGACGAATTATCCGCCTTCAAGGGCGCTCCGCCCGGCCTTTTGGAACGCGAGGCCGAAGCCTACCGCACGGTCGATCTGGTATTCACCGGCGGTCCCAGCCTGCACCGGGCCAAACGGGACCGCCATCCCAATGTACATTGCTTCCCCAGCAGCGTCGATCTGGCCCATTTCGGCCAGGCCCGCCAGCCCGGCCTGGACCATGCCGGGCAGGCCGGCAAGCCCCGGCCCCGGCTGGGGTTTTTCGGGGTGATCGACGAGCGGCTGGACCTCCCTTTGCTGGATGCGCTGGCCCGCGCCCGGCCCGGTTGGCAGCTGATGATGGTGGGGCCCGTCGCCAAGATCAGCCCGGAGGATTTGCCCCAGGCACCGAACCTGCACTATTTCGGTCAGCGGCCCTATGCCGAGTTGCCTGCCTTCCTGGCGGGTTGGGATGTCTGCCTGCTGCCGTTCGCGCTCAACGCATCGACGCGCTACATCAGCCCCACCAAGACCCTGGAATACATGGCCGCCGAAAAGCCCATCGTTTCGACGCCGATCACCGATGTGGCCGAACCCTATGGCGCTATCGTGCATCTGGGCGAGGGCATCGATGCCTTCGTCGCCGCCTGCGACCGGGCCTTGGCCGCGCCGGAGGCCGAAACCGCCGGACGGGTCGGGGCCATGCGCAAGGTGTTGCTGAATACCTCCTGGGATGCCACCGCCCGCGCCATGGCCCGCGAAATCGCCAAGGTGCTGCATGGGCGCGACCGGGTGCCGCGCTCCGCTTCCCGCGACCGCGAGGGTTATCACAGCGCCGTCGTGGTCGGGGCCGGTCCCACCGGCCTGAGCGCGGCCTATCACCTGCCGGAAGCCTTGTTGCTGGAGGCCGGGGACAGCGTCGGCGGGTGGTGCCGCTCCATCGAGGAGAACGGCTTCACCTTCGATTACGCCGGGCACATCATGTTTTCCAACGACGATTATGTGCAGGCGCTGTACCGCGAATTATTAGGCGACAACCTGCATTGGCAGGACCGCGAGGCTTGGATTTACAGCAAGCAGGTCTATACCCGCTATCCGTTCCAGGGCGGGCTGTATGGCTTGCCGCCCGAGACCATCCAGGAATGCCTGGTCGGGGCTATCGAAGCGCGGTTCGGGCCGCTCAACGGGACCGAACCCGCGGGGGGACAGGGTGCCGTCCGGGCCGGATGCCCGAGCGGCGATGTGAAGGATTGCTGCGCCGACGGCATCCTGGAAAGCACCGCCAAGCTGGGCGGCATCCCGGCGGCGCGGGGGAACGGTACGGGGGGCTATGCCCATTTCGAGGATTTCATCCACCGGGTGTGGGGCGCGGGGATCGCCCGGCATTTCGCCCTGCCCTACAACCGCAAGCTGTGGGCGGTGGACCTGAAGGAGATGGAAACCTCCTGGCTGGGCGGGCGGGTGCCCTTGCCCGACCTGGAAGAGATGATCGAAGGCGCGTTGAGGCCGGTGCCGAAACCCATGGGGCCGAACGCCCGCTTCGGTTATCCCTTGCGGGGCGGGTTCCAGGCGCTGATGGACGGTTTCATCCCCCATGTCCGCGACCGGCTGCGGCTGAACGCCCCGGTGGTGGCGGTGTCGCCGCGCCGCCATCGCCTGCAATTGGCCGATGGGAGCGCGGTGGACTACGGCCAGCTCATCAGCACCATGCCCTTGCCGGTGTTGGTGCGTTGCCTGGGCGGGGAAGCCCCGCCCGCCGTCCGCCGCGCCGCCCAAGCCCTGCGCCACGTCTCGGTGCGTTGCGTCAACCTGGGCATCGGCCGGCCCGGCCTGACCGAGAAGCACTGGATTTATTACCCCGAGGACACGGTGTTCCATCGCATCTTCGTCCAGGGCAACGCCAGCCCCCATTGCAATCCACCCGGCGGTTTCGGGCTGATCTGCGAAATCACCTATTCCCCCGACAAGCCCTTGCCCTGCGAGGGCCGCGAGTTGATCGAGCTATGTCTCCGCGATTGCCACCGGGTCGGCCTGTTCCGGCCGGAAGACCCGATCTGGGCCGCGCATCAGGTGGATATGCCCCATGCCTACGTGATCTACGACCATCGCCGGGCCGAGAACGTGAAGCTGATCCGGGCGTGGTTGGAACAGCGGGATATCCTCCTGGCCGGGCGCTATAGCGAATGGGAGTATTACAACTCGGACCACGCCTTCCTGGCCGGGAAACGCGCCGCCGAGGCCGTCCGGCAACGCGCCACGGAACGGGCCGCCGCCCAACCCGGCAAAGCCGCGGGGCCGGTCCGTACCGTGGCCCTGGCGGCGGCGGAGCCGGTGGCGATCCGCGCCGGACTGCCCACCAAAACCTAAGGGGTGGCGCGATGGCGGAACAGATCGATCCCCGCTATCCCCGGCCCCAGTTGCGGCGCGGGGATTGGATGCTGCTGAACGGTCCCTGGCGGTTCCGGTTCGACGACGAACTCGGGTTCCACCTGCCGGAAGACGTACCGGATTGGCCCTTGACCATCGAAGTGCCGTTCGCCCCGGAAAGCCGCCGCAGCGGTATCGGCGACACCGGCTTCCACCGGGCCTGCTGGTATCAGCGCGATTTCAACCTGCCCGCCCACCGCGCCCCCGGCGCGCGGGTGATCCTGCATTGCGGGGCGGTGGATTGGCAGGCGCGGGTGTGGGTCAACGGGGCCAAGGTGGCGGAGCATGAGGGCGGACATACGCCGTTCGGCGCCGATATCACCTTCGCCCTGGCGGTTGGCGAGCGCCAAACCCTCACGGTCTGGGCCGAGGACGACCCCCACGACCTGGAAAAACCCCGCGGCAAACAGGATTGGCGGCTGGAACCGCATAGCATCTGGTATCCGCGCACCACCGGCATCTGGCAGAGCGTGTGGCTGGAAATCGTGGCCGAGAGCCATATCCGCGCCCTGCGCTGGTCCCCCGACCTGGACCATTGGAAGATCGGTTTGGATTTGGAGATCGGTGGCCCGCCGGTCGAGGATGCCTATGTCGGGGTACGGTTGCGTTGCGGGCGGCGCGTGCTGGCCGACGATACCTACCATGTCATCGGCGGCGAGGTCCACCACCATATCGGCCTGTCCGATCCCGGCATCGACGATTACCGCAACGAACTGTTGTGGTCGCCGGAGCGGCCCACCCTGATCGACGCCGAACTCAGGCTCTACCGTGGACAAACCGTGGTGGACGAGGTGCGCTCCTATACCGCGCTGCGCTCGATCCGGGTGCAGCGCGAGCGCATCCTGTTGAATGGCCGGCCCTATGGGCTGCGCTTGGTGCTGGACCAGGGCTATTGGCCGGATTCCCTGATGACCGCCCCCGACGACGACGCCCTCAGGCGCGATGTGGAACTGGCCAAGGCCATGGGTTTCAACGGGGTGCGCAAGCATCAGAAGATCGAAGACCCGCGCTATCTGTACTGGGCTGATACGTTGGGTTTGGCGGTGTTCAGCGAAATGCCCAGCGCCTACCGCTTCACCGGCAAGGCGGTCAATCGGTTGCTGCGGGAATGGACCGAGGTCATCGAGCGGGATATCAGCCATCCCTGCATCCTGATCTGGGTGCCGTTCAACGAATCCTGGGGCGTGCCCGACCTGTCCACGCTCCCGGCCGCCCGCGACGCGGTGCAATCCTTCTACCACCTCACCCGCGCCCTGGACCCATACCGCTTGGTGATCGGCAACGACGGTTGGGAAAGCTCGGCCACCGATATCATCGGCATCCATGATTACGATGGCGATCCCGCCCATATCCGCGCCCGCTACGGTCCCGAGGTCCAGGTGCAGGAAGTGGTGGACCGGCGCTGGGCCGGGGGGCGCATCCTGACCCTGGACGGCCATCCGCACCGGGGCCAGCCGGTGTTGCTGTCGGAATTCGGCGGGGTGGCCTATGTGCGGCCCGAGGATGGGGAGCGGCGCGGGGCTTGGGGTTATCAGCGGGTGGACGACCCGGAGGAATACCGGCGGCGGGTGCTGGCCCTGATCGAGGCGGCGCGGTGTACCGCGATGTTCAGCGGCTTTTGCTATACCCAATTCGCCGACACCTTCCAGGAAGCCAACGGCCTCCTGTTCGACGACCGCACGCCGAAGCTGCCCTTGGCCGAAATCGCCCACGCGGTCCACGGGGATTTCTATGTACATCCGTGAATTCGCCAAGCGCGATGGCCGGCATTTGAGCCTTTACAGCCGCAGGCCCATCGCCGACACCATCGGGCCTTCGCTGTTGGAAGCCCCGGCGGATGTGAATCCGCATTTGCGCTGGCATCCTTTGCGCGGCGAATGGGTGGCCTATGCCGCCTACCGCCAGACCCGCACTTTCCATCCACCGCCGGAATACAACCCGTTCGCGCCTTCGGACCACCCTGGGCATCCGACCGAACTGCCGCCCGGCGATTACGATATCGCCGTATTCGACAACCGTTTCCCGGCCCTGACCGCCCTGGCCCACGATCCCCCGGCCTGTTGGGTCGAAACCCGGCCCGCCCAGGGGCAATGCGAGGTCGTGGTGTTCAGCCAAGACCCGCAAGGGGCCTTGGGCCGCTTGCCGCTGGACCATATCGAACTGTTGCTGGAAGTCTGGGCGCGGCGCAGCGAACGGCTGGCGGCGCGGGGCGATATCCGCTATGTGCTGGCGTTCGAGAACCGGGGGGCGGAGGTGGGCGTCACCCTGCACCATCCCCATGGCCAGATTTACGCCTATCCCTTCGTGCCGCCCGTCCCGGCGCGGTCGCTGGCGAACGAGGCGGACTATTTCGGGCGGACGGGCCGGGTGTTGTTGTGCGACTTGGCGGCGGCGGAGGCCGACAGCGGCCAGCGCGTGCTGTACCGGGGACCGGAAGCCATCGCCTTCGTGCCGGCCTGGGCGCGTTACCCCTATGAAGCCTGGGTGGTCCCGACCGCCCCGGTCGCTGCGTTCGCCGCCCTGGACGGGGCGCAACGCGCCGACCTCGCCCGCGCCTTGAAAACCGTCCTGCTCAAGTACGACGGCCTGTGGCAACGGCCCTTCCCCTATCTGATGGCGTGGTACCAAGCCCCGCTGGACGGCCAGGCCCATCCCGGCTGCCAGCTCCATGCCGAGTTCTATCCCCCCTACCGTAGCGCCGACCGCCTGAAATACCTGGCCGGGACCGAATTGGCCGCCGGGATGTTCGCCAACGACGCCCTGCCGGAAGACAAGGCCAGGGAATTGCAGGCGGTGGACGCCATTTTTTGAGGAAGCACCCATGCCGGAATTTGCCGATTTGTTCGGTGGCCCGCCCGCCTTGGAAGCCAGTGCGCCGGGCCGGGTCAACCTGTTGGGCGAACACACCGACTATAACGATGGCTTCGTGTTGCCCACCGCGATCCCCCAGCGCACGCGGGTGCAGTTGGGCCGTAGCCTGGACGGCTGGAACCGCTTCTATTCGGTCCATTTCGATGGGCTGGCGAGCTACCGGGCAGGCGAGGCCGTGCCGCCGGGCTACGTGGGCTATGTGGCCGGTTGCCTGGAAATGTTGCGGGACAACTGGCCGGTGCTGGGTCCGGTCAATCTTTTGATCCGCTCGGAAGTGCCGATAGGCGCCGGCCTGTCCAGCAGCGCGGCCTTGGAGGTGGCGGTGTTGCGCGGACTCCGCGCCCTGTTCGGCCTGTCCTTGGACGATGTGGCCATCGCCCAACTGGCCCAGCAGGCCGAAATCCGGTATGCCGGGGTCCGTTGCGGCATCATGGATCAAATGGCGGCGAGCCTGGCCGACACCGGGCATATGTTATTCCTCGATACCCGCAGCCTGGAGCGGCGGCTCTTGCCTTTGCCCGAAGGCAGCGAATTGATCGTGCTGGACAGCGGCGTGCCGCGCCGCCTGGCCGGGAGCGCCTACAACCGCCGCCGCGAGGAATGCGAGGAAGCCTCCCGGCGGCTGGGCGTCGCTTCCCTGCGCGAGGTCGGGGACGAGGGCCGGGCCGGGGCTTTGCCCGAACCTTTGCGCCGCCGGGTCCGCCATGTGGTCGGCGAGAACCGGCGGGTGTTGCGGGCGGTGGCGACCGCTTCGGCGGAGGAGTTCGGCGCTTTGATGAACGCCTCGCATGCCAGCCTGCGCGATGATTTCGAGGTCTCGGTGCCGGAACTGGATACGCTGGTGGGGCTGTTGCAACGGCATCCGGCGGTCTATGGGGCGCGCCTGACCGGGGCCGGTTTCGGCGGTGCCTGCGTGGCGCTGGCGCGGGCCGGACTGGGGCAGGAGGTGAAAACCGCGGTCCTGACCGCCTACGCCGCCCAAGGCCACCAGGGCCGGGCGCTGGTGTGACCCGACCCAGGAGCAGCGCCATGACCCCATCCCATTCCACCCCCGCCTTGTTCAAATCGTTCTGGATGGCCGGCTTCGAGGGGGCCAGCCATATCAATTCCTCGGGCAAGCGCCTGGACATGGTCCAGGCCACCCAGCACGACCGGCTGGTGGAGGCGGACTATGCCATGCTGCGCGAGGCCCATATCCGGGTGGTGCGGGAAAGCGTGCGCTGGCATTTGATCGAGCGCCATGGGCGGTTCGATTTTTCCACCCTCGCGCCCATGCTGCGGGCGGCCAACGCCCAGGGGGTGCAGGTGTTGTGGACCCTGTGCCATTACGGCTGGCCGGAGGATTTGGAACTGTTCTCGCCGGAATTTCCGGGGCGGTTCGCCCGGTTCTGCGCCGCCGTGGCGGGCTATATCGCCGACCACAGCAATGCCGAGCCGTTCTATTCGCCGATCAACGAGATTTCGTTCATCTGCTGGGCCGTGTGCCATAGCGATTTGATGTCTCCCTATTCGGTGGGCAGCCATGGCCGCGACGACGAACTCAAGCGCCAATTGGTGCGGGCCAGCATCGAGTCGATCGAGGCGGTGTGGGCGGTGGACCCCCGCGCCCGTATCGTCCATGTCGATCCCATCATCCATGTGATCGCCCCGCCGGGACGGCCCGATTTGGCGGAGGCGGCGCGGCGGCAGCGCGATTCCATGTTCGAGGCCTGGGATATGCTGCGGGGCTCGCGCGATGGCGATCTGGGCGGCGCGCCCAAATACCTCGATATCATCGGTGTCAACTATTACCACTCCAACCAATGGGAATACCTGACCAACGACCGTTTGTTCTGGCACCTGGGCGACCCCCGGCGGGTTCCCCTGCGGGATTTGCTGCGCGAGGTCCACGAACGCTACCGGGTACCGATCATCGTCGGCGAGACCAGCCATGTCGGCGGCGGGCGGGCGCAGTGGGTCCGGGAAATCGCCGACGAGGTCTGCGCGGCGCGGCGGATGGGGGTGCCCTTGGAAGGCGTCTGCCTCTATCCCATCGTGGACCGCACCGATTGGGAAAACGACCAGCACTGGCATAACAGCGGCCTGTGGAACGTGGAACCGGACGGGCAGGGCGGGTTGCGGCGGGTGGCCGACGCGCCGTACCTGGCCGAACTGCTGGCCGCGCAGCGCCGCCTCGCGCAAGAAGGCTGCGTTTGAAGCGGGACTTTCCGGCACCCTTGGAAACCGCGCGATGCCGGGGCCGGCCCGGTTCCGATCAGATTTCCACCCTCACGTTGATCTCGATGACCTGCTCCGCCGGGATTTGGAAGAAATCCGGGGCGTGGGCGGCGTTCCGCAGCATGAAGGCGAACAGCTTTTCCCGCCACAGGGCCATGCCGGGGGCGGGCGTGGGCAAAGGCCGCAGGCGGCTGACGAAATAGGACGTGTCCCCAGGGCCGGAATCCAGCAAGCCGCGCCGCCGGCATTCCTCCAATATCCGGGGGACCGCGGGCAGCTCCATGAAGCCGAACCGGGCGGTCACCTGGAAAAACCCCAATCCCAAATCCTGGACCGAATAGCGGTCTGCCTCGGGCTCCCTGGGCTGTTCCGTGAACAGGACGACCAGCACGACGACCTCCTCGTGCAGGATTTTGTTATGCCTGACATTCATCAACAGCGCGTTGGGAATCCCCTCGCCCGGCGCGGCGAGGAAAACGCCCGTCCCGCGCACCCGGCCCGGCATGCCGGGCACCGTGTCGGCCATGAACCGCTCCATCGACGCCTTCTGCGGATAGAGGCGCTGGAACAAGAGGCTCCGGCCCCTGCGCCAAGTGGACATCACGACGAAAGCCGCCAGCCCGATGGCCAAAGGCAGCCAGCCCCCTTCAACGACCTTGAGCAGGTTGGCCCCGAAGAACGCTCCGTCGATCACCAGGAAGATACCCACCAGCGGCAGCAGCAAGGCCCGGTTCCAACCCCAGGCCTGCCGGGCGACCACGTAGAACAGGACGCTGGTCATCAGCATGGTGCCGGTCACGGCGATGCCGTAGGCGGCAGCCAAGCGGCTGGAACTCTGGAAACCCAGCACCAACACCAGGATGCCGATCAACAGCCAGGCATTGAGGCCGGGCAGGAAGATTTGCCCCCGTTCCGTCTCGGAGGTGTGGAGGATATGCATCCGGGGCAGGTAGCCCAGTTGGAACGCCTGCTGGGTCAACGAATAGGTGCCGGAGATCACCGCCTGGGAAGCGATCACCGTCGCCGCCGTCGCCAGTAGCGCCATCGGCACCTGGGCGGCCTCGGGGAACATCAGGAAGAACGGGTTGCGGGCCGCGCCGGGAACCGCCAGCACGGTCGCGCCCTGCCCGAAATAGTTGAGCGCCAGCGCGGGCAGGACCAGGCAGAACCAGGCGGCCCGGATCGGCCGCGCGCCGAAATGCCCCATGTCGGCGTACAGGGCCTCGGCCCCGGTCACCGCCAGCACCACCGCGCCCAACACCAGCAGCGCCGCGTGCCCGTGCGCCGCCAGGAATTCCACGGCATGCCAAGGGTTCAGGGCGCGCAGCACCCCAGGATGCTCGGCGATCCTGAACAATCCCATGCCGCCGAGGGCCAGGAACCAAACCAGCATGACCGGCCCGAAGTAGCGCCCCACCCCGGCGGTGCCATGGCGTTGGACCGCGAACAGCCCGACCAGCACCGCCAGGGTGGTCGGGATGACGTAGGGCTGGAACAGGGGCGTGGCGACCTCCAAGCCCTCGACCGCGCTCAGCACCGAAATGGCCGGGGTGATCATCCCGTCGCCGTAGAACAGGGCCGCGCCGGACAAACCGGCCATCACCAGCAGCCAGCGCCGCCAAGGCGGCCCTTGCAAGGACCGTTGGGCCAGGGCCAGCAAGGCCATGATCCCGCCCTCACCCTGGTTGTCGGCGCGCATGACGAAGGCGACATACTTGAGGGCGACCACGGACAGGAGGGTCCAGAAGAGCATCGACAGCACGCCGAGGATCACGGGTTCGACCGGGGCGGTCCCGGCGGCGTTCAAGCATTCCCTGAGGGTATACAGCGGGCTGGTTCCAATATCGCCGAAAACCACACCGAGGGCGGGTAGCGCGAGATGCCTGATCCAGTGGCGATCCGAAGCCGGGGAGTTGTTTTTCATGATCCGCTCTTATTGAAATTGAGTATCGCGCGATGGCCGCGGCCCTGGCCGGACCGTGCCCGTACCGGGCGGCATCCCATACCGCCGGGAAGCGCTCGACCGCCAAGCAGTCGCATCTTTTTCCTGGCCCGGACCAACGCCCTTCCAGCCATTCGCAATCCCGCACCCTGGCCCAGAAGTCCTCCGCCAGGCCGGACGGCCCCGGAACCAGGAAACCCAGGGGGATGTCCCGTTCCCGCTCGACCCTCTCCCCGGTCGCCAGGGGTGCCCAGCGCATGGGGAGCATATCGCAGGCCGGGGCCGGGGTGAACCGGCGCTAATCCCCGGTCGGCCTGCCGAACGCGCCCCACAGTCCCGGCGTTTCCTTAACCCAGCGCCCCATCAAGCGCCAGATAGCGCGATTGCCTTGGCTAGCGGCGGGCCGTTCCCTGGAACGCGGGACGATGTCTGCTAGAATGCCCGGCCCCCGCTGTTCCGATACCCCGTCGCGATGAAACCGAACGCACCTTCCAAGTATCTTGCCGGTTATCCGCTGGCCCTGGTGGAGCAAGTCCAGCGCCTGATCGACCAGGACCAGCTGGCCGGGGTGTTGCTGCGCAAGTACCCGGCCCCCCATGGAGTACGCACCGACAAGGCGCTGTACGCGTATGTCTCGGAGATCAAAAACACCCATCTGCGGAATGCCGGGCCGTTGAGCAAGGTGATGTTCGACGGCAAGCTCCAGATCATCCAGCATGCCCTGGGCATGCACACCACCATCGCGCGGGTGCAGGGCGCCAAGCTGCAAGCCAAGCGCGAGGTCCGGGTCGCGTCGGTCTTCAAGGACATGCCCGAAGCGTTCCTGCGGATGATCGTGGTCCACGAACTCGCGCACTTCAAGGCGCGGGACCATGACAAAGCCTTCTATCAGCTCTGCCTGCGCATGGAACCCGCCTACCACCAGTTGGAGTTCGATGTCCGGGCCTACCTCAGCCACCTGGATGCCACCGGCCAGCCACTTTGGTAGTTCCCCCCACTTTGCACCCATGGACCGAACAATGATGATCTGGGTCGATGCCGACGCCTGTCCCGCCGCCGTCAAGAGCATCCTGTTCCGGGCCGCCGACCGGACCCAGGTGACCGTCACCCTGGTCGCCAATCAAACCATTCCCATCCCACCGTCCCCATACATCAGGTCCATGCGGGTCCAGAAGGGATTCGACGTGGCCGACAACGAGATCGTCGCGCGCTTCGCGCCCGGCGACCTCGTGGTCACCGGCGATATTCCCCTGGCGGCCGAAGTGTTGAGGAAGGGCGGCCAGGCGCTCTCGCCGCGCGGCGAAGCCTTCTCGGCGGACACCATCGGCGCGCGCCTGAACATGCGCGACTTCCTCGATACCCTCCGGGCCAGCGGCATCCAGTCCGGGGGGCCGGGCGCGCTCAAGCCCAAGGATATTCAAGCATTCGCCAACGCGCTGGATAAGTTTTTGGCGCGGCGGTGAGCCGACAAGATCGGATATATGCCCGCCGAGCGGCACGGGACATCGAAAAGCCGCGAGCCCTACCTGCCTCCTTCAATCGATTCCCGATAAACCGGCGTATTCCGCTCCCCAGGGCAACTCGGGGTCCGCCCGGAGGAAGTTCCATCTCCACGGTTTGGCGGTTTTCCCGGTTTGAACAAAGCCGGACCTATCCATGGGTCGGCGCGCGCCGACCGGATATCATCCCGGCAGCGGCAAGGCGGTACGGTCGACCACCCGCCGCAGCACGAAACTGGTATGTACCCCGGCCACCCCGGCGATGCGGGTGATCCGGTTCAAGAGGAGTTCCTGGTACGCCTCCATGTCCCGGACGACCACCTTCAGCTGGTAGTCGGCCTGCTGGCCGGCGATGAGCAGGCATTCCAGCACCTCGGGGATATCGGCGATGCCGGCCTCGAAATTGGCGAAGCGCTCCGGGGTGTGCTGGTCCATGGAAATGCCGATCAGGGCCATCAGCGTCAGCCCCAGCTTCTTGGCCTCCAGGTGGGCGCGGTAGCCGACGATCAGCCCGTCCGCCTCCAAGGCCCGCACCCGGCGCAGGCAAGGCGAAGGCGACAGCCCGATGCGCTCGGCCAGGTCCTGGTTGTTGATGCGTCCGTCGGCTTGCAGCGCTTCCAAGATCATGCGGTCGTAGCGGTCGAGTGCCATGGATTTTCCCTCCAATTTTAATCGGCAATATTAATCCGATTAGTGCCAAATAGGCGCAATTTGATTGCCGAACCAGCGCATTTTGCATGCAAGAACGCAAGCGCCTGCGGGCTGGAATCGCCTAACATGGCTCCGTCATCCCCGTGTCCAGAAGTACCCACCTGCTTACCGGGGAAGGCAACGGCCCCCTCGACGCCAACCCCGTCACCGCCCCGCCCAAGGCCATCGTCGGCGGCCTCAACCGGCGCGGAATAACGTGCCAATCCGGGGGCACCATACCCCGCCGTTTAAATCGGCGGTTCCCGTCCACCTTCCATGGAGTTGCCTATGCCATCATCGAATACCCAACACTGGAACCCGGCGCAATACCGCGAGCATGCCCGGTTCGTCTCCGACCTCGGCATGCCCGTGGTGGATTGGCTGGACCCCCGGCCGGGCGAGCGGATCCTCGACCTCGGCTGCGGGGATGGCGCGTTGTCCCTCAAACTGGTGGATAGGGGCTGCGAGGTCGTCGGCGTCGATGCGAGCGCGGACATGATCGCGGCGGCCCAAGGCCTCGGGCTGGACGCCCGGGTGTTGGATGGACAATCCCTGGCCTTCGACGATGAATTCGACGCCGTTTTCTCCAACGCGGCATTGCACTGGATGAAAGCGCCGGAGCGGGTGATCGCCGGGGTATGGCGCGCCTTGAAACCGGGCGGGCGCTTCGTCGGCGAATTCGGCGGCCATGGCAACGTGGCCGTTATCGTCGCGGCGCTCGGATCGGCCCTGGCCGCGCGGGGCATGGCGGTCCCGAACCCGTGGTATTTCCCCCGCCCGGAGGAATACCAAAAGCGCCTGGAATCCCACGGCTTCGAGGTGGCACGCCTCGACCTGATTCCCCGCCCCACCCTGTTGCCGGGCGATGTGGGCGGCTGGTTGGAGACGTTCGCCCAACCCTACACCGCCGCCTTGCCGCGGGCGGAGCGGCGGGATTTCATCGCCGGGCTGGTCGAGGCCTTGCGCGGCCCCTTGTGCGACGCCAACGGCGATTGGTGGGCGGACTATGTGCGCCTACGGTTCTCGGCCACGAAACCGGATGCCGCATGACCCGGCGGTTTGAACGGCGGGTTTGATAGCGGTTTCCAGCGCGGCCATCGGGGACCGGCCATCCATACGCCGCCGAACCGCGTCCCCAGCGGAAATCCGGCGGCATCCCTCCCGGCCAAACCCATCCTGTAACCCTCCGTTCCCGCACCGGCCCGGTCTGCCATAATGATGGCGATCACCATGGGAGCCGGACCGGGAATGAAACACGCCAAAAGCTTGATATGGACAGCCTTGGGCTTGGCCACTTCCATCGCCGTCGGTGGCGATTGGCTGGACCGCCGCCAGGATCGGGGGAAGGACGACATCGTCCTCTACGGCAACGTCGATATCCGGGAAGTGGAACTGGCCTTCCGCCAAGCCGGACGGCTGGCGACCCTGGCCGTCGAGGAGGGCGACGCGGTGGAACCCGGCCAAGGGCTGGCCGAACTCGACGCCCAGCCGTTCCGGGACGCCCTCGCCGCCGCCGAGGCCGGGGAGCGGCAGGCACGGGCCGAATTGGAAAAGCTGCGCCGGGGCTACCGCCCGCAGGAAATCGCCGAGGCCGAACAAGCCGTCCGCCAAGCCGAGGCCGCGCTGGAATACGCGGCGGGCGAACTCGGGCGGCAGGGCGCGGTGGTCGGTTCCGGGGCCACCACCCGGCATAGCTACGACCTGGCCCGTTCGGCGCGGGACCAGGCCGCCGCCCAGTGGGCGGCGGCGCGGGCGGTGTGGTCCCTGCGCAAGGAAGGCTACCGCCGCGAGGATATCGCCATCGCCGAGGCCAAGCTGGCCGGGGCCGAAGCGGCGGTGGCCCAGGCCAGGACGGCCCTGGCCGACACCCGTTTGACCGCGCCCGCCCCGGCCATCGTCCTCGCCCGCGTCCGCGAGGCCGGGAGCATGGTCAATGCCAGCGCCCCGGTGTATACCCTGTCCCTGCGCGATCCGGTCTATGTCCGCGCCTATGTGGACGAACCCCATCTCGGACGGGTCGTACCCGGCGCGGAAGTCAGCCTCCAATCGGATTCTTCGGGCAAAATCTACCGGGGCCGGATCGGCTTCGTTTCGCCCCGCGCCGAATTCACGCCCAAATCGGTGGAAACCACCGAACTCCGTACCGATCTGGTCTACCGCCTGCGCATCGTGGTCGCCAACGCCGACCCGGGCTTGCGCCAGGGGATGCCGGTGACGGTCCGGGTCGGCGGCGGCGCGGCGGGCCGTTGAAATGGAGACGGCACCGCCCCCCGCCGTCGCCGGCACCGGCTTGACCAAGTATTTCGGCAAGACCGAAGCCTTGCGCGGCTTGACCCTGGCAATCCACCCCGGCCGCCTGACCGGCTTGGTCGGCCCGGACGGGGCCGGCAAAACCACCCTGATGCGGCTCATGGCGGGCCTGATGCGGCCCAGCGGTGGCAGCCTCAAGGTCTTGGGCCTGGACGTGGCGCGGGACGCGGCCCGCATCCCCGAACTCACCGGCTATATGCCCCAACGCTTCGGCCTCTACGAAGACCTGTCGGTCCTGGAGAACCTGCGGCTTTACGCCCGGCTGCGCGGCCTGGAGGCGCGGTCGCTCCGGGAACATTTCGACCGCCTGCTGGGCTTCACGCGGCTCGCGCCGTTCACCGAACGGCTGGCCGGGCGCTTGTCGGGCGGCATGAAACAAAAGCTGGGCTTGGCCTGCGCCTTGATCGCCAGCCCCCGGCTGTTGCTGTTGGACGAACCGGGGGTCGGGGTCGATCCGGTCAGCCGCCAGGATCTATGGCGCATGGTCCATGCCCTGACCGCCGAAGGCGTGGCGGTGGTCTGGGCCACGGCCTATCTCGACGAGGCCGAGCGCTGCGATAGCGTCGTCCTGCTCAACGAGGGCAAGATCGAGTTCGACGGCCCACCCGCCGCCTTGACCGCCCGGCTGGCCGAGCGCAGCCTCTGTCTCGCCGCGCCCCGGCAGGACCGCCGCCTGGTGTTGGCGCGGGCCTTGGACCTGGCCTCGGTCTGCGATGGCACGATCCAGGGCGATTCGGTGCGGGTGGTGTTGCGGCGGGACGCGGGACGCGCCGAAATCCAAACCCTGGCGGACGCGGTGGAGGCCGAACTGGTCCCGGTGGCCCCACGGTTCGAGGACGGCTTCATCGATCTCCTGGGCGGCGGACCGGGCGGCACCTCGGCCCTGGCCGAACGCTTCGGTCCGGTCGCGCTGGAATCCGGGTTCGCGGTGGAATGCCGGGCGCTCACCCGCCGCTTCGGCGCGTTCCTCGCCGCCGACCGGGTGGATTTCCAGGTGCGCCAGGGCGAGATTTTCGGCTTGCTCGGTCCCAACGGCGCGGGCAAATCCACCACCTTCAAGATGCTGTGCGGCTTGCTCAAGCCGAGTTCCGGCGAAGCCCTGGTGGCGGGTTTGAACCTCCGCACCTCGACCAGCGCGGCCAAGAGCCGCCTCGGCTACATGGCCCAGAAATTCTCGCTGTACGGGCTGTTGTCGGTGCGGCAGAACCTGGAATTCTCGGCGGGCGTCTACGGCCTCGCCGGGGCGGCGAAACGCGACCGGGTCGCGGAGATGATCGAAATCTTCCACCTCGAAAGCTACCTCAAAGCCTCCCCGGACCAGTTGCCGCTGGGTTATAAGCAGCGCTTGGCCCTGGCCTGCGCGGTGATGCACGCACCGCCGGTGCTGTTCTTGGACGAACCCACCTCGGGCGTCGATCCCATCACCCGGCGCGAATTCTGGACCCATATCAACGGCTTGGTGCGCAAGGGCGTGACCGTGCTGGTGACCACGCATTTCATGGACGAGGCCGAATATTGCGACCGGGTGGCCCTGATGTACCAGGCCCAGGTGATCGCGCTCGACACGCCCACCGCGCTGGAACGGCAAGCCGCCCGGCCCGGCCTGGAGCAGCCATCCATGGAGCAGGCGTTCATCCACCTGATCGAAGCCGTGGACGCCGCCGCGGACACCCCACGGGGGGCGGCATGAAGCGGTGGCCGGGACCGGACCCGCGCCGGGTGTGGGCGCTGGCCTGGAAGGAAGCGCTGCAAATCGTGCGCGATCCTTCGGTCATCCTGGTCGCCTTCGTGTTGCCCGCCGTGATGCTGTTCCTGTTCGCCTACGCCGTGTCCCTGGATATTAAAACCGTGCCCATCGGCGTGGTCCTGGAATCCGACGGCGGCGAGGCGCAATCCTTGGCGGCGGCGTTCGCCTCGACCCGTTATTTCGTGGCGGTGCCGGCCCGGGACCGGCGGGCGGTGGCCGCAGACCTCGTGGGCGGACGCCTGCGCGGTTTCGTGGTGATCCCCCAGGATTTCGAGCGCAGGCTACAAGGCGGGACGCCCGGCCCTTGGGTCCAGGTGGTGACCGATGGTTCGCAGCCCAATACCGCCAGTTTCGTCGCCAGCTATGCCCAGGGCGTGGTGAACGCTTGGCGGGCGTCGCGGCGGACCGGGCCGGCCGGCGGCGGCATCGACCTGGAACCCCGGTTCTGGTTCAACCCGGAGATCGAGAGCCGCCGCTTCCTGGTTCCGGGGGCCATCGCCGTGGTCATGACCATCATCGGCACCTTGTTGACCGCCCTGGTGGTGGCGCGGGAATGGGAACGCGGCACCATGGAGGCGATCCTGTCCACGCCGGCCTCGGTGGGCGAGATCATCGCCGGGAAGCTGTTGCCCTATCTGGCGCTGGGCCTCGGGGCCACGTTCCTGTCAGCGGCGATGGCGGTGACGGTGTTCGGCGTGCCCTTGCGCGGCTCCTGGCTGGCTTTGCTGGCCTTGTCCCTGGCCTTCATGTTCCCGGCGCTGGGCCAGGGCTTGCTGATTTCGACCCTGGCGCGGAACCAGTTCATCGCCTCCCAGTTGGCCTTGTTCTCGGGCTTCCTGCCCGCCTTCCTGCTGTCGGGATTTTTATTCGAGATCGATTCCATGCCCGCCCCGGTCCGCGCCCTGACCTATATCGTCGCGGCCCGCTATTTCGTGTCGTCCTTGCAGACCGTGTTCCTGGCCGGGGATGTATGGGCCTTGCTGCTGCCCAATATCGCGGCCCTGCTCGCCATCGGACTGGCCTTGTTCGCCCTGGTCCGCCTGAAGACCCGCAAATCCCTGGATGTATGAGCCATGGCCCTGTTATCGCCGCGCCTCCAGGCGCAAATCGTCAAGGAATTGCTCAGCGTGCTGCGCGACCCCAAGAGCCGCGCCGTGTTGACCATCCCGCCGCTGTTTCAATTGCTGATCTTCTCGTTCGCCGCCACCCTGGAACTCAAGCACGTCGATATCGCCATCCACAACCGCGACGCCGGGCGCTGGGGCTATGAATTGACGGCGCGGGTGGGCGCAGCGGGCTTCGTGCGCGCTGTGCGCCCGGTCCATGGCCTGGACCAAATCCAGGATGTGATCGACCGGCGCGAAGTCATCGCCGCCCTCGATATCCCGGAAGACTTTTCCAGGAACATCGCCGCGCGGCATCCGGCACGGGTCCAGGTGATCCTCGATGGCCGCCGGGCCAACGCCGCCCAAATCCTGCTCGGCTACCTCAACGCCATCGTGACCGGGCTGGACGCCGGGTCCAGCCTCGACACCGGCCATGTGGCCGTCCGCCATGGCTTCAATCCCAACCTCATCTACCGCTGGTTCATCGTGCCCAGCCTGGGCGGCGTCCTGGTGATGTTCGTGACCTTGCTGGTGACGGCGCTGTCCATCGCCCGCGAGCGCGAATTGGGCACCTTCGACCAGTTGTTGGTGTCGCCCTGCACGCCCGCCGAAATCATCGTGGCCAAGATCGTCCCCGCCTTGCTCATCGGCACGCTGCTGGGCCTGTTCATGGCCGCGGCGGGCGTCTTCGGCTTCGGCATCCCCTTCACCGGCTCGTTTCCGCTGCTGTTCGCCAGCCTGTTGCTGTTCATCGTCTCCATCGTCGGCATCGGCCTGATGATCTCCTCGATCTGCGACACCCAACAACAGGCCATCCTCGGCACTTTCGCCGTCGGGGTGCCGGCGGTCTTGGTGTCGGGCTTCGCCACCCCGGTGGAGAACATGCCGGAAGTCTTGCAATGGCTGGCCGAGGCCATCCCCTTGAAACACTATCTCATCATCCTGCAAGGCAGTTTCCTCAAGGCGCTGCCGCCCGCCGAGGTGTTCGCCCACGCCTGGCCGATGGCGGTCATCGCCGTCGCCACCCTGTCCACCGCCACGCTGTTCGTGCGCGGCAAGCTGCAATGAGGGGGAAAGGCATGGCCGCGAAACTTAGCTGCGCCCACCCCGCCCCAAGCGCGGTCCTCGCGTTATGCGCCCTGTTGCCGGGCTGCGCGGTGGGACCGGACTACCATCCACCCCGGCCCATCCTGCCGGCCCATTGGCAGGCCGCCCGCGATCCCGCCGCCGCCCTGGAACCGGCCACGGACGCCGGCTTGCAAACATGGTGGCGCAGCTTCCACGATCCCGTGCTGGACCGGCTCATGGCGGCGGCCCGTACCGGCAATCTCGACCTGAAAATAGCCCTGGCCCGCGTCGGGCAAGCCCGCGCCGAGCGCCACGCCAGCCGGGCCGGGCTGTTCCCGCAGGTTTCCGCCAACGCCGTCGGCGCCCGCCTGGACAACCTGTTCCCGGTGAGCCAGCCGGGCGGGTCCAAGCCGCTGGATTTCTTCCTGGCCGGGTTCGACGCGGTTTGGGAAATCGATGTGTTCGGGCGCCTGGGCCGCAAACTGGAAGCCGCCACGGCGGAGGCCGAGGCCGCAACGGAGGACTATCGCCAGACCTGGGTGATCCTCTGCGCCGAACTGGCCCGCGATTACACCGAATACCGCAACCTCCGCCGCCAGTTGGATATTGTCCAGGCCCATCTCGCCGCCCAGCGCCATACCCTGGAGCTGACCGGGCAACTGTACCGGGAAGGCTTGGCCACCGGCGATGTGGTGGCGCGGGCCGAAGCCCAGGCCGGGGACACGGCGGCCCGCGTCCCGGCCCTGGAAGCCCAGTTGACCGAAGCCCAACACCGGCTGGAAATCCTGGTCGGGGCCAAGCCCGGAGCCTTGGCGTCCCGGTTGGCGGGACCGGGCGGGGTGCCGGGTTCGGACGCCCGCACCCTGCTGACCACGCCCGCCGAAACCTTGCGCCGCCGCCCGGATGTGCGCGGCGCGGAACGCGCCCTGGCGGCGGCGACCGCCCTGCAAGGCGCGGCTTTCGCCGAGTTGTTCCCGAAAATCTCGGTCGCCGCCTTCGCGGGATTGCATAACTCCGATTTGGAAAGCTTGTTCCGCTCGTCGGCCTTCGCCTGGGCCGGTGGCGCTTCCCTAGCCCAGCCGATCTTCAATTTCGGGCGCATCCGGGCGGGCATGGACCTCGCCGACGCCCGGCAGCAAGCGGCCTATTTCAACTACGAACGCACGGTGCTGTCGGCCCTGCACGAAACCGAAACGGCGCTGGCCCGGTTCCTCAAGGAAGAACGGCGGCGGGAACAACTGGCCGTTTCCGTCGGCCAGTTGCAGGAGGCGCTGCGGCAGGTGGATGCGCGTTACCGGGCGGGGCTGGCGACCTATTTGGAAGTATTGGACGCCCAACGGGCCAGCCTCTCGGAAGAATCGGCCCTGGCGGATTCCCAGGCGCGGACCACGGCCTATCTGATCGCGCTCTACAAGGCGCTGGGCGGGGCCGGGCAAGGGGAAGCCGAACCGGCGGAAGAACCCATCCGCCCTTGGGGATAGGCGGTCTACCCGGTATGGGCTTCCCGGATTTCCCCGAGGTCCAGCTTGAGCACCCGGTCGGCGACATGGAAATAATGTTCGTCGTGGGTGATGGCCACCACGGTCTTGCCCGCCGCCTTCAGCCTGGGCAATAGCTCGGTATAGAAGAAACGCCGGAACCCAGGGTCTTGGTCCGCCGCCCATTCGTCCAACACCAGGATGGGCCGTTCCTCCAACAGGGCCAGCAACAGGGCCAGCCGCTTGCGCTGGCCTTGGGACAGGCGGGTGTCGTCCAAGCGTCCCCCGTCGATGGCGACCTTGTCGGCCAGGGCCAGGGTTTCCAACCAGGACCGGGCATCCGCCGCGTCGGCCTCAAACCCGTCCGGTCCCAGCAAACGCTGGAACAAATGGAAATCGGCGAACACCGCGGCGAACAAGCGCCGGAACCCGGCGCGGCGGGTTTCGCCGATGGGCACGCCGTCCAGCCGGATTTCGCCGCCGTGCGGACGGTATAACCCGGTCAGCAAGCGGGCGAAGGTGGATTTGCCGCTGCCGTTGCCGCCAATCAGGAACACCGTTTCCCCCCGCCGCAAACTCAGGTGCAAAGGACCGACGCCGAAGCCGTCCTCGCCGGGATAGCGGTAGGTGACGGCGTCCAATTCCAACCGGGCCCAGGTGGCGGGGGGCTGCCACCCCCGGACCTTGAACGCCGGGGAATATTCGGGGAGTTCCAGGGATTTCAGCTTGGCCAAGGCCACGCTCCCCCCGATCAGGCCGGGAACCGCCGTCACCAAACCGGCCAACGGGGTGCGCAGGAACAGGAGGGTCAGCGCATAGGTGGTAGCCACGCCGGCATCGGCCCAGCCCGCGCCCTGGGCTAGGAAGAAGCACAGCCCGATCACCCCCAGGATCATGCTGTTGGCCCAGTTCTCGTTCAACCCGTTGTAAAGATCGGCGCGGGTTTCCTCGTTCCTGCCCGCGATGGCGTCCCGCTCGAAATCCTCCTCGTACAGCCGCCGCGCCCGTTCCCGGTTCAGCGCCAGTTCCTTGCGCCCCTCGATCACCGCTTGGTAATCCGCATACAACCGGTCCTCGACCTCCCGCGCCCGCGCCACCCGCGCGTGGGTCCGCCGGAGCAGCATCCAGGCCACGGCCACGGTCAGGGCCATCCAGGCCAGGGTGGCCTGGAACAGCGGTGGCGATAGCCAAGCCAGATAGGCGAACCCCCCCACATTGAGGACCACGCCATAGAGCGCGGTGGGCAGGCCGATGAAGGCCGAGGTCAAGTGGCCGGTATCGCTGCCCAGGCTGGCGAGGATACGGGCCGGTCCCAGGGTTTCCAGGCGTTCCAGGTCGGTGTCCAGCACCCGCTTGACCAAGGTGCGGCGCAACTCATAAACCAGCCGGTGGCCCAGGGTGGTCATCCAGGTTTGCGCCAGGGTGGCGACCAGGAATTGCGCGGCGAGCAAGCCCGCGAAATAGGGCAGGGCCGTCTCCAAATCGATCCGGCCCTGGACCATGCCTTCGTTGACGAAGGCCATGACCCGCACCGCCAAACCCGCGCTCGCCACGCTGAGCAGCAATACCCCCAGCAAACCCAGGCGGAAGCGCCGGAACATCAAACCGATCAAGTTCATTGCCCGGCTCCCCCTTCGGAAAAAGCGCGGTCCGCCCGCATATGCGACACAGTATTCATATAAACGATTGTGATTCTCATTTGCTTTAAGCTACCACAATCCTCTATGCTCGCGCCATGCCGTGTGATCCGGCACACGAATTTCCTGGAGGACGAGATGAAACGACGATGGCGTGACGATGGTGCGGACAGGGCCGGGGCGGCGGTGGTCCGGGCGATGGTGTTGATGTTGGGCGGCGTGGTGGCGGGCCGGGCGGTGGCGGAAACCCCGGAATCCGGGACGGACGGGCCGGTGTCACTGGAAGCGGTCACGGTGACGGGGGAAGCCACGGAATCCACCGAAACCGCCTGGGGTCCGGTGCGGGGCTATGTGGCGAAGCGCAGCGCCTCGGGTTCCAAGACCGACACCCCATTGATCGAGACGCCGCAGACCATCAACGTCGTGGCCCGCGACGAAATCGCGGCGCGGGCCGCGCAGAACCTCAGCCAAGCCACCGCGTACACCCCAGGGCTGCTCACCGAGATGTTCGGTCCCAGCACCCGCGACGATTATTTCAACCTGCGCGGCTTCGACGTGCCGCAATACCTCAATGGCCTGCGGCTCCTGGGCATCGGCTACGCCAACATCCGCACCGAACCCTACGGGCTGGAACGGGTGGAAATCCTGCGCGGGCCGTCCTCGGTGCTGTACGGCCAGAACCCGCCCGGCGGCTTGGTCAACCTGGTGAGCAAGCGGCCCACCCTCGAACCCTTGCACCAGGTCGAACTCCTCGGCGGCAGTTTCGGCAGGGTGCAAGGTGCCTTGGACCTGGGCGGACCGCTCGACGACAGCGGCCAGTTCCTCTACCGCCTGACCGCGCTGGGCCGTGGCAGCGACACCCAGGTGGACCATGCCAAGGACGACCGCTATTTCGTCGCGCCCAGCTTCACCTGGCGGCCCGACGCCGATACCTCGTTCACCCTGCTCACCCATTACCAGAAGGACGAAGCGGGCAATTCGATGCAATTCCTGCCGCCGCAAGGCTCGCTCCAACCCAATCCCAATGGCCGGATACCCACCAACCGCTTCCTCGGCGAACCGGATTACGACCGTTTCGACCGCGAGCAATACACCGTCGGCTATGCCTTCGAGCATCGCTTCAACCCAATCTTCCAAGTGCGGCAAAACCTCCGCTACGCCCACGTCGAGACCGATTATCCGGTGATCTTCGTCGATGGCTTCGTCACCGGGGCCAACGGCTTGCCGGTCGATTACCGCACCGTCACCCGTTCCGCCGGGCTGTACCAAGCGCACGCGGGCGTGTTCACCCTGGACACCCAGGCCCAGGCCGATTTCGACACCGGCCCGGTGCGGCATACCCTGTTGTTCGGGGCCGATTACCGCAACCTGGGCGGCGACAACAATAGCGGCATCGGTTCGGCCCCGAATATCGACATGTACAGCCCGGTCTATGGCCAGCCTTTCGACCGCCCGGCCATCGACCTCAAGCGGCATCAGGATTTGGACCAGTTCGGCCTCTACCTCCAGGACCAGATCAAATACGATCGTTTCGGCCTGACCCTGAGCGGCCGCCACGACTGGGCCGAGTCGTTCACCCACGAGAACGACCTGCTGTATTCCACCCTCACCGACACCCACCAGGACGATTCCGCCTTCACCTACCGGATCGGCCTGAACTATCTGTTCGACAACGGTTTCGCGCCCTACGCCAGTTATTCGGATTCGTTCGAGCCGGTGCCCGGCACCGACTTCTCCGGCACGCCGTTCCAGCCGACCACCGGCCAGCAATGGGAAGTCGGCATCAAATACCAGCCGCCCGGCTATAACGCCTTCCTCACCTTGTCGGCCTTCCACCTCACCCAGCAGAACATCGTGACCGCCGATCCCGATCCGGCCCACCAGGGCTATAGCATCCAGACCGGGGAGGCGCGGGTCATGGGCATCGAATTGGAAGGCAAGGCCAGCCTGGCCGAAGGTCTGGACCTGACGGCGGGCTATTCCATCTACGATTCCGAAACCACCAAAACCACCGAGGCCGACCAGCTCGGCAAGCGTCTGCCCTACACGCCCGGCCAACAAGCCTCGACCTGGCTGGACTACACCGTGCCGGTCGGTCCGGCGGCGGGTTTCGGGCTGGGAGGTGGTTTCCGCTATGTGGGGTCCAATTACGGGGATTTGACCAACAGCCTGCGGGCACCGTCCTACACCTTGATCGACGCGGTGGTGCATTACGATCTCGGCAAGCTGGACAGCAGCCTCAAGGGGGCGCGGCTGGCGGTGAACCTGAGCAACCTGTTCGACCGCGAGTATGTCGCCACCTGCGGCGATGGCTTCTGCTATTACGGCAACCGGCGCTCGGTGCTGGCCAGCCTGCGCTACGACTTCTAGCGGGGCGGGGCATGAGGGGATTGTGTGTCCGCCTGCACCGCTATGTGGGCTTGGCGCTGGCGGGCTTCCTGGTTTTCTCCGGCCTGAGCGGCGCGGTATTGGTGTTCCAAGCCGAACTGGACGCCTGGCTCAACCCGGAGTTGTTCCGCGCCGCGCCGGGTGGCCCGGCCTTGCCGCCCACCGCACTCGTGGCCGGGGTGGAACGCGCCGACCCGCGTTTGGCCGTCGCCGCCCTGCCCCTACGCATCGAATCCGGGGCAACGGCCCGCCTAGGGGTCGGACCCCGCCTCGACCCCGCCACCGGCCAGCCGTTCGCGCTGGATTTCGACGAGGTATTCGCCGACCCGGCCAGCGGCGCGATATTAGGGCGGCGGCTGTGGGGGGAATGCCACTGGCGGCGCGACGCCTTGGTGCCCTGTTTGTACGTGCTGCACTACAGCCTGCAAGCGCCGGGCGAAACCGGCCTATGGATCATGGGCGGGATGGCGCTGGCCTGGATATGCGCCGCGCTGCTGGGCGTCTATCTGAGCTTCCCGGCCAAGTGGAGGAGCGCTGGAAACCGCTCCTGGCGGGAGCGCTGGGGCGTGGCCTGGAAGATCAAGCGCGGGGCGCGGGGCCCGCGTTTGCATCTGGATTGGCACCGGGCCGGTGGCCTGTGGCTGTTCCCCGCCCTGCTGATCCTGGCCGTCAGCGGGATATCCTTCAACCTGCGGGAGGCGGTGTTCGAGCCGGTGGTGGGCTTGTTCTCGCCCTTGACGCCTTCGCCCTTCGACCAGCGCGTGGAAAAACCGGACGGCGCGCCACCGGAACCCCGGCAATCCTTCGCCACCATCCTAGCGCGGGCCGAGCCGGAAGCGGCCCGGCGCGGCTGGACCGAACCCGCGGCCGACTTGTTCTACAATCCAGGCTATGGCATCTACGGGGTCGGATTCGGCGCGGCGCGGGCGGCGGGGCTCGGGCCTTCCTACCTCTATTTCGACGGCGACGACGGGCGTTTATTGGGCGATTACCGGCCCGGCGCGGGCACGGCGGGGGATGTGTTCGAATCCCTGCAACTGCCTTTGCACAGCGGACGGATCGCGGGCTGGCCGGGCCGGATCGCGGTCGCCGCGACCGGACTCGCCGTGGCCGGGCTATCGCTCACCGGGGTGCTGATCTGGCTGGACAAGCGCCGGGCGCGGGGAAAAAGGCTTGAAGCTTGAGCCCCAAGCCCCAAGGCTGGCGGGCCTCCGCAACCGGGCCCGGCCTTTCCACCGAACCCCCCTACGACGACCGCCGGTGCGCCTGGCCCCCTCGGGGAAATCCGGGAAGCGGAGTCCGATGAAGCTTGGAACATACCGCGTGATAAGGCGCATCTACACCCGCCAAATACCCACACAGCGCTAGCCCGACAATCCGCGCCGGGCATGGGTTCCACCCAAGCGGGCCGGAAACCGCCCTCCTTTTGGAGGGCTGCCGCGACCTCGGGCATCGGATTTGCTAGATAGCGGTCGGAGGGCTCCGGGCGGCAATCGTCGGACCGCGTTCGCGGATGGCTACCGGACCCTGGATTTTGGCCGTTTTTGATTTTCCGGGAGGTCGGTTTGTTCAAGAAATATCTGTTCGGGTTCGTGTCGGCGCAGCTCGCGCTGTTCCTCATCGGTTGTGGCAACGAAGGGCCGCTGGGGAATACCCCGCCCCAAGGCCGGCCGGAATGGATGAAGAAAAAGGAAACCGCCCCCTCCGAACCCGCCCCGGCGGAAGCCCCGCAAAAACAGCCTTAGCCGCCCGTCCCCCATGGAACGTTTCACGATTTCGCTGGACGATCTGCTCGCCCAGCGTTTCGACGCGCTGATCCAGGCCCGCGGCTACGCCAACCGCTCCGAAGCCGTGCGCGATATGTTGCGCCGGGAATTGGAGGCGGAACGCCAGGTTTCGGGCCAATCCCTCCATTGCGTGGCCAGCCTGTCCTATGTCTACAACCACCACGAGCGCCGCTTGGCGGAACGCCTCACCGAAATGCAGCACCACGCCCACGACCTCGTGCTGTCCGCCATGCATGTCCATCTCGACCACGAGCATTGCCTGGAGGTGCTGTTCCTGCGCGGTTCGACCCAGGCGGTGCGTGGTTTCGCCGATAGGCTGGCGGCGGAATGCGGGGTGCGGCACAGCGCCTTGAATTTGATCACCGTGGATACCGGACCGGCCGACCCCACACATCGGCACAGCCACCCGCACGACTGAGCGCGGTCCCCAGGACCGCCGCCCTGTTCCGCCCTGGCGGCGCGGGGTTTTTTGCGCCGGCTGTGTAAGAATATTTTTATAAAGTTCATACATCCGTCGGGGCCGTCCGGCCCGTAGAGATAACGGTGTTTCCCCATACCGAGGTACTCCCCATGCAACGATTCAAAACCCGGCTCCCGCTCGTCCCATGCCTGGGCGCGGCCTTGCATTTGCTGGCCGGTCCCGCCTCCGCCCATCCCCAGCCCGCCGAGGAACAGGAACCGGAATCGGTCGGCCTGGAAGCGGTCGAGGTCGAGGGCCGCGCCGCCGATTTGCTCGGCGTCGCCGATTCGGCCTCGCAAGGCCAGGTGGGCCAGCCCGAATTCAAATACCGGCCCTTGTCGCGGGTGGGCGAGCTGGTGGAAGTGGTGCCCGGCGCGGTCGCCACCCAGCACAGCGGCTCGGGCAAGGCCAACCAGTTCTTCCTGCGCGGCTTCAACCTGGACCACGGCACCGATTTCAACGCCACCCTGGACGGCGTGCCGATGAACCTGCGCACCCACGCCCACGGCCAGGGCTACCTGGACCTCAACAGCATCATCCCGGAATTGGTGGACAAGGTGGATTACGGCAAGGGGCCGTATTACGCCGAACAGGGCGATTTCGCCTCGGCGGGCTATGCCCAGTTCCACACCTTCCACCGCCTGGCGGAGGGCATCGCCAAGTTCACCGGCGGCGAATACGACTATTACCGGGGCGTCCTGGCCAATTCCAACCGGATCGGGAACGGGGATTTGCTCTACGCCGGGGAGGTGGCGTTCTTCGAAGGACCGTGGAAACAGCCGGAGGAATCCGGCAAATACAACGGCATGATCCGCTACACCATCGACGAGGAGGATTTCGGCCTGTCGGTCAACGGCAAGGCCTACCGCTCCAACTGGACCGCCACCAACCAGATTCCCAAGCGCGATGTGCAGGCCGGGCTCCTGGACCTGTACGGCACCATGGACCCCACCGACGGCGGCAAGACCGACCGCTACAGCCTGTCCGGCAACCTGTGGAGCAAGGGCGACGGCTATAAGAACCAACTCAACCTCTACGCCCTGTACTACGACCTGGACCTGTATTCCAATTTCACCGGCTATCTCGACGATCCCGTCAACGGCGACCAGCTCAACCAGCACGAGCGCCGGGTGGTGGCGGGCGGCAGCGGGGAACAGACCTGGTTCAACCGGGTGCTGGGCTTCGACATGGACAACAGCGTCGGCTTCCAAGTGCGCTACGACAATATCTCCAACCTGACCCTGAACCACACCGTGAACCGCCGGTTCCTCGCCTCGATCAGCGTGGACGATGTGGACGAGACCAGCCTGTCGTTCTATTTCAAGAACCAGACCCATTGGCTGTCCTGGTTCCGCAGCATCGCCGGGCTGAGGAGCGACACCTTCTTCTTCGACGTGACCGACAAGCTCCATCCCCAGGATTCGGGTAGCCAGACCTCGTCCATGGTCAGCCCCAAGCTGTCCCTGGTGTTCGGTCCCTGGGCCGAGACCGAATTCTTCCTCAACTTCGGCTATGGCTTCCACTCCAACGACGCCCGCGGCGTCACCAACCATTACGACCCGCTCGATCCCACGATGCCGGTCAAGGGCGCTCCCGGCCTCGCCAAGCAACGCGGGGCCGAGGGCGGGCTGCGGACCCAATATATCCCCGGCCTGGTCAGCACTTTGGCGGTGTGGTACCTGCATTCGGATTCGGAGCTGGTGTTCCTGGGCGATGCCGGCACCACCGAGCCCACCGGCCAGAGCGAGCGCTACGGCGTGGAATGGACCAACTATTACAAGCCCAACGACTGGCTGACCCTGGACGCCGATTTCGCCTTCACCTCGGCCCATTACCAGGACGTGCCCCACAGCGAGAGCGACATCCCCAACTCGGTGGGGCAGGTGATCGGGGCCGGGGTGGTGGCCTTGTTGCCCTACGACTTCTTCGCGACGGCCAGGGTGCGCTATTTCGGCCACGTCCCCTTGAACGAGACCGGGACCGCCTATATGGGCGACACCACCCTGGTCAACCTGGGCGCGGGCTACCAGTACCAGAAGCTGAAATTCGAGGTGGACGTGTTCAACCTGTTCGACTCCAAGGCCAACGACATCGCCTATTACTACGAATCGCGCTATCCGCAGAACGCCGCCGCCGAGGAGGGGATCATGATCCATCCGGTGATGCCCCGGCAGGTGCGGGCCACGGTCACGCTGAATTTTTGAGGGGGGAATGCGCCGGGAATCCATGGATTCCCGGCCATTGCTTGTCGGGTGGCATGGACTGGACGCCATCGGCCACGATGGCGGGGAAGGCGGGCGGCCTTCCCCGGCGGGGGCCGACCTTAGATCAAGGTAGCTTGGGGATTGAAGGTGAAGAAGGCCAGGATGCCGTAGCACGCCACCGCCAGCCCGGCATGGGCGATCAGGACGGCCTTGGGGATTTTCTTCCCCTTCTTGGAGGCCAGGGCCATGACCAAGCCCAGCGCGATGATGACCACGGCCAGGCCGATGTTCAGATACAGCCGCTCGTCCCCGCCGACCGCGTCGGCGATCACCAAGCCCGAGCCGATCAATGCCGCCAGGGCGTGCAGCCTGGGGTAGTACGGATCGGGTGGCAGGCCGCGGGCCATGCTCAAGACCATCATCACGCCCATGAGGGCGACCAGGGTGAAGGTGGCGAGTGCGCCCATCAACATAAAGCTATCTCCTAATTGTATATGTGTGGATTGGACAAGACTGGAGAACCAGTCCAGGCGGCTATTGCAGGGTCCGGGCCAACGGTGGCCTTGGCCGCGAAGCCGCGCCCGGCAAGGGCCGCAGGGCGGGACCGGCGGCGTGGGCGCGGCGCGGCGCGGTGAAATCACCAGGGTTTCCTACGGTTTTTCCCCTATAGACGCGCCCCGAAACCAATCCCCGGCGCGGGCCGGGGATGGGGGACGGAATCCGGGGTTGCCCGGATTCCAGGGGTGTCAGCGCAACACCGCCTTCAGGTTCTCCACGTTCGCGCGCATCACCGTCAGGAAATCGCCTTCCCGTGGACGGTTGCCGCAGGGATCGAACACCACGCTTGCCACCCCCATCGCCTCGAGCTTGGCGGCGACCTCGGCCAAGGGCGCGGCCTCCCACAGCATCCATTTGGCCGGATGTCCCGCCAAGGTGTGCTTGAGCGCCTCCCATTCCTGCGGCGGCGGCATCTCGTCCGTATCCCAATGCACGCTGGCGATATCGAAACCATAGCGCCGCCCCAAATAATCGTAGATCGGATGGAAGGCCAGCCAGGGTTTGTTGGGCTGGGCGGCGGCGGCGCTTCGCAAATCGGCGTCCAGGGCCAGGAGGTCGGCCTTGAGCCCCGCGAGGTTTTCCATCACCAGGCTTTTCCATTCCGGGCGCTTCTTGGCGATGGCCTCGGCCACGGCCTGGGCCTGGAGCGCCGCCTGCTCGAAGTCCAGCCAGGTGGTATAGACGGTTCCGGCGTGGGCATGCGTCCCGCCGGGGCCGTGGCTGTGGACGACGACGCCCTCGGTATGGATATAGCGGTCCTTGAAGGCGGCGGAAGTGTTGACCTGCTTGAGCTTGGACAGGCTGACGCGGGGCAGCCATTTTTCGTAGTCGGCCCCGTTGAGCAGGATCAAATCGGCCTTTTGCAGCGCGGCCACGCCCTTGGCCTTGGGTTCCCAGTACGCCGGATCGGTGTCGGCGGCGGGCACGGGGAACTCCACCGCGGCGCGGTCGCCGACCAGGCGCCCGGCGAAATAGGCCAGGGGATAATTGGTGGCGACGATCTTCAAGCGGCCCGTGTCGGCCCGCGCCAGGGCCGCGCAGAGGAACCACAGGCATAGCGCGAAGCCATACCGCGCCAGGAGCGGGAAGGGAAGGGACATGGTTGTTTCTCCGGGTTTCAGGAAATGAAGAACCGGCGCATCAAATCGCCGGCATGACGGTGGAGGACTTCCAACCCGAGCAGGCAGACCGAGCCGCTGGCGAGCAGGAGCAGGACGATCTCGGCGGCGAGCAGGCGCAGCACCGTCAGCCGTCCGCAGCCGAGCAGGAAGATGGTATGCAGTTCGCCCCGGCGGAGGCGCAGCGACAGGGCGAACACTAGTCCCAGGGCCAACAGCGTCGCCGCGCCCACCAGCAGCGACACCGCGTCGAACAGGGCACCCACCCGGAAGATGTTCTGCAACAAGCCCTGGGTGATCTTGGGCGGCTGGACGATCTGCGCGGTGTCGTCCGGGGCGAGGTAGCGCCCGCGCAGCAGGGTGGCCGAGCGGGCGTCGTGGGCCACGGCGATGACCGCGCTGACGGGATAGTCCGCCGGGTCGCCATGGAAATGGAAGGAATCCAGGTTGTCCGGGGTGATTTCGGTATAGGTGACCAGCTTGGCCTGGGCGCGGGCCTCGGCCTCCGCGAACGGTCCCGCGCCCGCCGGGCTGGGTGGCTGCCCGGCGTGGCCATGGCCCAGCCCCTCGATCACCCAGGCGGTCTGCAAATCCACGAACACGGCCTGGTCGTCGGGGCCGTGGCTCTTGCCCAGCACGCCCACCACATGCAGTTTCAAGGGATAGATGCCGGCCAGGTCGAACAGGTTGTCGGGCGTGGTCAGCAGGGTGTCGCCGGGACCGAGCTTCAGCGCCGCCGCCGCGTCCGCGCCCAGCACGCAATCGCCCAGCAGCGCCAGCATCGCGCCGCGTTCCGGGACCAGGCCCCGGTAATCGAAATAATCCAGTTCCACGCCGACCAGGGGTTGGCCGCGCACCTTGAAGCGGGCGTAGACCGGCAAGGGATCGGCCCAGCCGGTGGCGGCGATCCGTTCCACTTCGCGCATGGCGATGGGCGTGGCGGCGGCGGTGAAATACAGCGCGTTCAAGGTCAGGTCCACCGCGCTGCCCTGGGCCCCGACCAGGAGCGGCGTGGATTCGGCGCGGGCGGTCATGCGCTTTTCGCCCTCGTCCAGCAGCCGGTGCAGGCCCAGCGGCAAGCCCATCAGCAGGCTGAGGCAGGCGGTCAGGATCAGGCTGCGGACCTTGTGGTGGCGCAGGTAGCGCCAGGCGAGATAGACATCGTGCATAGGGTGGCGGCAGGTGGATGGAACGGGGTGGAACCGCGGGGGTGGGCTGGCGGCGCGGACCCGCCACGCCTCATCCGCCCCCCGCCGTCAACCGGGTGAAATCGACCACGCGGTCGAAGCGCGGCAATAATTCGTGGTCGTGGGTCACGGCCAGGAGGCTCGCGCCGCGGCGGTCGGCGGCGCGGAACAACAGGTCGAGGATGCGGACCTTGTTGGCCGGGTCGAGGTTGCCGGTGGCCTCGTCGGCCAGGATCAGGCCCGGCTCCGGCAGCAAGGCCCGGCACACGGCGGCGCGTTGGCGCTCGCCCTGCGAGAGTTCGTGCGGCATCCGTCCGAGCTTCGCGCCCAGGCCGACCTCCTCCGCCAGGGCGCGGGCGCGTCCACGCACCGTCCGGTCCAGCCTGAGCGAGGGATTGACCCGGTAGGCGTGGACGATGTTGTCGAACAGGTCGAGGTAATCCAGCAATTCCAATTCCTGGAACACGAAACCGACCCGCCGCGCCCGGAAATCGCGCCGCGCCCCTTCGCCCAGCGCCCGCAAATCCGCGCCATCGACCCGGAGCCGGCCGGATTCGGCCCGCACGATGCCGGCGATCAGCTTGAGCAGGGTGGTCTTGCCCGCGCCGCTGGGACCGATGATGGCGAGCTTCTCGCCCGATCCGACCCGGAATTCCGGGATACGCAGCGCGAAGCCGGGATAGCCGAAACGCAAATCCAAGGCTTCGATCATGAACCCGCCCCCGCGTCCAAGCGTTGCCCGCCCTGGAAATCCATGGCGGTGATCTTCCAGCCGCCGTCCGCGCCGGGACTCAGGCTCAACCGGGCCGCGTAGAGGTTGTGGCGCTCGTGGCCGTGGCCCCAGTGCGAAACCGTGCCATGGGCTATCCAGCGGGCGTCGACCACGTAGCCACCGCCGGGCGCGGCCTGGATGTCGCTTTGCAAGAGTTCGATACGGTCCACCCGGCCCTCGCCGCCCAGGCCATCGGTCTGCCGCAGCAGGGCGCGGCGTTGTTGCAGGTAGATATCCGCCAGCAATTCGCCGTCCAGGCTCTTGGCGAGACGGTCGTAGGCGGCTTCCTCGCCGCGCAGGGCGAAGGCGCGGTAGGCGTTGTGCAGCAAGGCCGCGAGGGTTTCCGCCGCGGGGGCTTGGTCGGCCCGTCCCGCCGGGGCGGGTTCGGTGTCGGTGGACGGGGTGGGTTCCAGGGCGTCGGCGCGGGACCATTCAAACCGCGGTTGCCCTGGGGTCAGTTCGCCGTCGAAGCTTTCGCGGCCCTGGATGGCGCTGACCGGGCGGCGTTGCAACCCCGGACCGAACAAATCCCAATCCAGGGCGATTTGCTGCGCCGGGCGCTCGGTGAGGTAGGACAGCATCGCGCCGACCAGGGCGGTGGCGGGGTCGAGGCCGGTGCCTTCCGCCACCGGCTGCACGCCCTGGCGGGTGTAGTGTACGAATTCCACCCGGTCGATTTGCGGGGCGATTACCGCGCCGTCGATCCGTAATGGGTTATGCGCGGTGAGCAACGCGCCGATCTTTTGTTTCAAGCCGGGCAGGGCGGCGGCCGGTGCGGCCGCGCCGGGTCCGAGTCCCAAGGGACCGGCCAAATCGGCCAACCGCAATAGCAGTTCGTGGCGGACCTCGTAAGGCTCGACGTAGAGATAGGAACGCGGCTCGGCGTGGCAGCGGGCGAACCCGGTGTTGTCGAAGCGGGAGCGCCAGGGATCGACCGGGTCCAGCCGCAAGGTCTCGGTTTGGGCCAAGGGAGCCAGATCGTTGACCGGCACGCCGCGGTGCAGGGCGATGATGCCCAGGTCGTGGTCCGCCGCTCCCGCGATGGGCGCGAGGCCCAGCGCCCGCGTGGCCGGGGGCAGCGGGTAGTCCAAGCCCATTTCGTGGAAGGCGGGGATGCCGTTCTCCGCCGGGTGGGCGGTGGGCGTGCCGGTGGGCTGTGCCGCCAGGGTGTGGCCTGAAGGGTCCTTGAGCGTCAGCAGGGCCGGGGCGACCCGCTCCCAGGATGGCACGGTTTCCTGGGAAGCCGCGAGCTGGGCCAGGCGGGGCAGGGCGCTGTCCAAGACCCGCAGGTCCAGGTGGATGCGGTCGGCTTCGATGTTGATTTCGGCCACCGCGCCATAACGGGAAAATCCGGCCCAATCGGCGGCGGCGGGATATGGGGCGAGCGACAGGCAAAATCCAAGGAGGGGGCGCAGTTGGAAGAAAGCCATCATGGCGGAACGACGGGAGTGGCGCTGGGAGCGGGTAACTGGATGCAAAGCTTGGGCCAAGGGCAATGGAGGGAAACCGGTCGGAATCGGTGGGTTTTGGCTAGGGTTTCCACCCGTTTACGGGCTGCCTATCGGATAGGCTCGCGGTCCGTGCCAGTCCCGTAGCGCAAAAAATAGGCGGGTGTTATCGGACGACCCGCCCTAAAAGGTTGCTTGCGAGTTATATATGCTTTTCCAAGCGGGGTTCAACCCTTGACAAAAGCCGCTTTTTTGGACGCCGACTTACTGGCTTTTAGCGGGGAGGCGTCCGCTATCGCCGTCGGGAGAATTTCCACAGCCTACAGCGGTCAAGGACAGGGCGGCTACAAAAAGGGCAACCAAAATTTTCTTCATCGTGCGTACCTCCGAATTCATTTTGATAAGAATTTATTTTGATAGACGCCATGGGGTGACGTTTGGGTATTGTACTTCCATTTCTGAAAAAGGCAATCGTGGGTTTCCCACCCAAATTTCTGGCAAGTAATTAACTTTCCAGTAAAGCCTGTATAAACCTTAACCTAGCTTCGTGTCGACCGGGTTTGTTTACGGGGTCCGTCCCGATAAAAAAGCCCCGCCCGCCAAGCCTTGAAAACTTGGCGGGCGGGACGGTTCCGCTCCAACTAGGCGTTATCGGGTGGACGGCTTCAACCCTCCCGCGCCGACGCGGAACCTCAAAGTTTGCCTTCTTTCTTGTAGTACTCCACTTCGGAATCCAGCTTTTCCTTACAGTGCTGCAACTCGGTGACGGCTTCAGCGGTGTTGTTGGCCTCCAGGGCGGCAATGGCCTTCTTGGTGGTCGAAGAGCCGACTTCCATCGGCATGGTGCTGATTTCCTTGTAGGAAGCGACGGCGGTCTTGCGGGCGGTCTTGGCGGATTCCAAGGCGGCGGCGGTGTCGCCTTTCTGCGCGGCTTCCAGCGCCTTGGTGCAGCTTTGCTGGACTTCGACCAAGCCTACCGGCGGATTCGCGTAACGCCCGCCCGCGAAACCCACGCTCGCGATGGAACCCAGCAACAACACCGAAGCGGCCTGAACAATAATGCCTCTCATGGGGCGTATCCTCGTTTGATATTTTCATGACTATGGTGGATGGGGAACCCTGGTAAATCCGGTATTCCCGCTCATTGGGCGACCGCGTTCTCTTTTTTCCTTTCGCTGGGCGTCACGGTACTGAAATCCGCCGGGGTGGCTTCGATACCACGGTTGGTGCCATGGATCGGAAAATCCATGGCGCGGGTCGATCCAGGTGGATGGATATTCGCCGATACCTTGGACCGGCACACGCCATGAGGCCAGCAGGCCAAACAGAGAGGCTGTCCGTCCATATTTTGCAGTTTCCATGCCATGTATGGATATAGCAGGAATAACGCGGGATTTGACGGATTAAATCAGAATGCTACTGGGGTTATTGTGCGATATACCGCAATGGTATTCGTGATAGGGCGTATTCCGGGATATTCAACAGCGTGGCGAACCAGCGGATAGTTATTTCCTGGAATCGTCGACGGGCTGTGGAAGACGCAAAAAAACCCGCCCACCGATTGGATGGACGGGTTCTCCATTCAAGGGCTGGTTTCCGGCCTGCCCCGTATTGAAATTCAGCCGGTCTTGGCCTGGGTCGTCCCGCCTTCGGGCGGGACCGCCGCCGGGCGCGATTTCGGCCAATATTTCTGCCAGGTGCGGAAGCCGATGATGCCCATCACCCCGAAAAACAGGATGACCACCGCCCCGGTGAAGCGGCCCGCGAATTTGTTGTAGTCGGTGGGCGGCGGCAGGCCCACGCTGAACGGGATGCGCAAACGGTCGTCCTCGGTGATGGGACCGTCGCCGATGGTGGCGATCAGGGCGTAGTGGCCGGGATGGGTGATTTCGATGTGGGTGTCGGCGGTGCCGCTCCGGTAGATTTTGGCCGGGGCCTCGGCCAGGGTGCTTTTGGTTTCGGGGGGACGGCCGCCGTTCGGGTCCACGTCCTCCTCCACCACGCTGAGCGCGATGGGCGTGGACCGGGTGTCGCGGTCCAGCAGGTCGATGCTGAGGTAGACCTTGCCGAGGTTCGGCACTTCCTGGCAGTACTTGGCGAAATCGGTGCTTTCGCCCTTGTTGCGCCCTTCTTGCAGGGCCGAGAAATGCACGGCGTAGAAATCGTTGGCGACCAGGCAATCCATGTTGGAGCCGGAATAGGACTGGCGGCCGTTGAACGGGTCGCGGGGCGTGGTGGCGGCTTCCGCCGGGGTGTGCAACGCCAGCGCGGCCAAGAGGGCCGGAAAGCCGGCCAAGCGGGTTTTATCGGACATCTGCGCTACCTCCTCAGGGGGTTTTGATTTGGAAGGAGTACTTGCCGCTGACCACATGGCCGTCGGCGGAAAGCACCCGGTATCTCACGACGTATTGGCCGGGCGGAAGCGGTTCCACCGAGGCGCGGAGATGGGAATGGTCGGTGAAGTCCAACCGGGCGTCGTGCTTGTCCACCCGCTTGCCGGCCGCGTCGATGACCGCGAGGGCCAGGAATTCCTCGCCCACGGCGTCGTTGAAGGTCAACAGCACTTCCGCCGGTGGCAGGGCGAGGACCGCCTCTTTTTCGGGTTGGGCTTTCACCAGGATGGCGTGGGCGTGGGCGGTGGGGAACAGGCCCAGGAGTGCCAGCACCAGAAGGATTCGTTTGAGCATCGTCGCGTCCGTCAGGTTGGGAAATCGGCCAGCGCCCAGGTTTTGCCGCCGCCGGGCCGGGCTTCGGTCCAGAACACCCGGAAGCCGGATTCGGTCGCGACCACCCTGGGATGGTCGGCCTCGGTGCCGGGCGGGGTCAGGACCAGGGGTTCGGACCAATGGCGGCCCCCGTCGCGGGAGCGCATGGCGTAGACCGGGCTGCCCCGGTCGGTGCGCTTGATGAAGGCCAGTGCCAGTTTGCTGGCCGTGAGCGCCGCGATATCGCCACCGTGGCTGTCGCCGTCGCCCACCCGCAAGGGCGCGGACCAGGTTTTCCCGGCGTTGGTCGAATTCAGGTAATACAGGCCGGGCGCGGCTTCCCGCCCCGTCCAAACCAAACCGTGCAGCGTGGTTCCCTGATGGGTCCGGGTCGCCGCCAAGCCCCCGCCGCAATGGGGGCAGCCGGTGAAATGCCAGGAGAAGTCGCCCACCGCCGCGCCGTCCGTCCGCCAGCGGGCGGATTCGGGTGGGCGCAGGGCCAAGCGCATGTCGTGCGGCTCGGTGTCGCGGTACAGCACCGCCACGGCTCGGTCCGGTAAGACCTGTAGCCGGTTCCAGCAGCAAGTACAGACCTTCGGGTCCAGGGTGGTTTCCGGCTGCCAATGCTGCCCGCCATCGTTGGATTGCGTGTAGCGTAGGCCTTGGGCATCGCCTTGCTCATCGCGGTCGTCCAGCCAAGCCAGATGCGCCCGGCCCGCTGTGTCCAAAGCCAGGGCGGGATAGCTTTGGTTGCCCGTGCTGTCGCCGCTGGCTGGGTTCGTACCGGATCGCCAAGTCTTGCCGCCGTCCATGGATAGGGCGGCATGCAAGGGGCCGGTGCCGGGCAATTCACCCTGGGCCTGCCAAACCGCGACCATCCTTCGCCCCCGTACCGCCAGGCGGGCGTCGTTGCCGCGCCGGGCGAGGACCGGAGCCGCGTCCTGGCCGGTCACGAACACCGGGGACCGCCAACTCTTGCCGCCATTGTGGGAAACCACGTAGGCCAGGGTATCGGCCGGTCTTTGGGAGAACCGGCCCGCCAACAGCGCGTGGATCGCTCCGCCTTCGGTCACGACATCGAGGCTGCGGACCTTGAGCAGACCGTCGATGGCCGGATAGTTCACCGGCCCGGTCGCCCCCGCCGGGATGGAACCGGCCAAGGCGATAGCCGTCCACAACAAGGTTCCGGTCCGGCGGGGGCGACCGGGCTTGGGTTTCCGCCGTGGCTCTGCGGAACGGGCGGTTGGGTTTGGACCGCCGCCATGGTGGCGGTGGGAATTGGATTTCATGGGTGGAGGTCGGGCCGGTGGATGGGCAAGACCCATCACAAAACCCGTGCCAGCCGGAACCCGCTTGTTTAAACAACGACTTGGAAGGATGGTCCGGTCGATGCTGCGGGCATTGGCGGTAGCTTATGCCGCGATATGGCGGAGTGTGCGAAATGACCGGCGGAATGTTTATGGAGTGCGTGGCGTGGCGCATTCCGGGGGTTTGGGCTTGGCCGAGTGGTCCGGCCATAGGCTGTTTGGAAGCCAGGCACTCTGTGGCTGGCTTCGCCGCCGACCTGCGATTTTCCTGGGCGGTCCGTCCTTGGATGGGGGATAACCCGGCTGGATCGGGCTGGCGTATCGTTGGCCGCTTGGTGGGGGACGTTCCCGCTGGTCCCGCGTGTTGTTCTTGCGCAACAGTCCGGGGTTTCTCCTGGCCGGAAGGTTAAGAAGAAGGATAAAAGAAGAATAAAGAAGAATAGGCGCGGATTTTTTGTTTTTTTTATCTTTTAAATCAATAGCTTACGAGCGTTTTTCGGCGCGACCCGTCAGCTATAACTACCAGCGACCCCCCTCCAAAAACCCTGCCGTCACCTATAACTACCGCGACCCGTCAGCTATAACTACCGGAAAATGGCCCGATCCGTCAGCTATAACTACCGCTTTTTGCCCGGAACGTCGAAGTTATCCACAGACTTATCCACAGTTTCGGCGGGCGGTTCCAGGGCCAAGGCCTGCCGTTTGTTGGCCGCCTTGGTCTGGGCCACGAAGTCGCGGGAGGCCGTCAGGGTGTAGACCACATCCTCCAGCCGGCCGCGGGTGCCGGTCATGGGTTGCTTCTTGAAATCCATCAGCACCCCCCCGGCCTTGAGTTCCTCCAGGGCCGCGTCCAGGGCGGCCACCGCCTGGCGCTGTTGCTGGTAGCCCTCCAGCAGGGCGCTGTCGCGCTTGACGGTGCCGTAGCGTATTTCGAAGGTGGTGACCATGCTGGCGAAGGTGAACTTGAGCGAGAGCTGCTTGTGCAGCCAACGCGCCAGTTGCGTGGTGTAGGCCATCATCTGGGCGTAGTTGAATTGGCGGTAGTCGAGGGCGTCCATGGCCTGGGTGATGAGCGGATGGAACTGGACGATCCATTTGGCTTCCGGGTCCTCCGACAGCTTGCTGCGCGACACCGCCGACAACCCCGAGAAATAGGGGCTGACCGTGAAGCCTTCCCCGCCCTTGGCGTCCACGGCGCGGATCTCGATATTGCTGCGGGCCAGGATGTTGAGGCTGAGGACGATCTGCTGGTAGGAGCGGGCGTGGCCGCGCTTCCTGAGTTCCTCGCGCAGCATGTGCAGGGTGAACACCACGCCGCTGCGGTAGTTGGGCCGGTCGAAGAAGGCGTTGCGCTGCTCGGTGGCGATCTTGCGCAGGGCGTCCTCGATGAGTTCCTCGTTGGCGCTGGGGTAGTAGTCGGTCTCGGTGCGGGTCTTCTCGTCGAAGATGCGGGCGGCCTGGATGCGGACCTCGAAGGGGCGGCCGCGGTATTGGAAGGTGATCTGTTGCAGGCCCAGGAAGCCCTTTTCCTTGCGGATCTTGGTCATCTGCTGGCGCGACACGGCGTAGCGCGGCAGGCTGTCCCACAGGTCGAAGGTGTTGGAGAGCCGCTCCCGTTCGTCGGGACCGTTGCAGAGGAAGAAGCGGAACAGGTCGATCTGGCGGCTCCCGAAATCCGCCTCCGTGGGCGGCAGCACGGGCGGGTGGGCGTCATGGGCGGCGGGTGTCGCGTCCGGTTCGGTACCGGGTTTGGCGGCGGGCCGTTTGGGGGCGGTTTTGGGGCTTTTCATGCGGGTTCGGCGTGGGGTTGGTGGAGACGGTGCTGAGGGCATTTTCATATTTGCCTGCATGGCGTGGCCAGCGCCCCGCAGGTAACGGGGCGGCGGCTTTCCCAAGCCGCCTAGGCCGTCCGCTTCCTGGACTCGCGGAGCAGGGTCTTCGGTTGGGACAGCGCCGCGCGATGGGAATGGGGTTGTGGGGGCGAGCGGGTCGGGTCGTCGAAGCGCTTGCCGCGCGATTCGCATCCGTAGCGCCGTAGGTGCCGGTCCGGGCGGGGGCAAGCCCTGCCCTTTTGCCGGCGGGGTTGATGGAGGGTCCCATAGCAGGGCGTTTCGTCGGCCAAGCGCTTGATTGATATGGGGGATGTGCGCATTTCGGCATCTTAGCAAAAGACCCCGGAATCCATATAGAGCCCTCCGTATTTTCCAGCGGCAGCGTTCTCCGGCGGGATCGCCACCTTCCCGGCGGCGGGGAAAACCGGAAGGCCGGGTGATATCTTCCAAACCGCTCCATGCCTATCGATTCCTTCGATAACGCCATGAATAAAGGCCATTTCACCCGTGGCGACCGGGAGCGCTACCGTTGGCCCTGCCGATGACAGCTTTCAGTCCACCCCACGGGAGTCCCTCCATGCGTATCCTCGAATCGTCCCTATGCAGCGCCTTCGCGCTGGCCTTGGCCCTCGCCGCCCATGCCGAGCCTTCCAACTATGAAATCCATGCCCGGCTCGACCAGGGTCCGGGCAATGTGACCGTGACCGGAACCGGCCGGGTCATCTTCAGCCAACATCCCTTCTATGGCCCCGCCGATTCGGTGGTGGAACTCAAAGGCGGGGGTGGGCCCACGCCCTTCCCCAACGCGGCATTGAACGACCGCGGCGGCCCCTCGGCGCTCAAGCTCGATTCGGTGCTGGGCCTCCGCGCCGCCGCCGATGGCGTGGTGTGGATGCTCGACAACGGGATGCGCGGCGGCATGACGCCCAAGCTGGTGGGTTGGGATACGGTCTCGGACCGGCTGCAACGGGTGATCTACCTGGGGTCCGAAGCCGCGCCCAAGGACCAGTTCGTCAACGATTTCGCGGTGGATTTGGCGCATAAGCGCATCTTCATCAGCGACCCGGCGGGCGGGGCGGACGCGGGGATCATCGTGGTGGATTTGGAGACCGGCGCGGCGCGGCGGGTGTTGCAGGGCCATCCCTCCGTGTTGCCGGAGAACGTCGATTTGGTGATCGACGGGCGGCCCGTGGAGATGAAGGACGCCCAGGGCAACCGGGTCCGGCCCCATATCGGCGTCAATCCCATCACCGAGGATGTGCGCAACGAATGGGTTTATTTCGGCCCCATGCACGGCCACGGCCTGTACCGGGTCAAGGCCGCCGACCTGGCCGACGACCAATTGCCGCCCGCGGCCCTGGCCCAGCGGGTCGAGCGCTATGCCGACAAGCCGATTTCCGACGGCATCAGCATCGACCGCGACGGCAACATCTATCTGGGGGAATTGGCGGAGAACGCCATCGGGGTCATCACCCCGGACCGGAAATATAAGCGGCTGGCCCAATGCCCGAACCTGTCCTGGGTGGATTCGCTGAGTTTCGGCCCGGACGGCAAGCTCTACGCCGTGGTCAACCGGCTGCACCAATCGGCGGTGTTGAACGCGGGGGAGAACGCCTCGAAGCCGCCGTATTTCCTGCTGAAGGTGGATGCCTTGGCACCGGGGCTGGCGGGCCGGTAGCCATCGCCGACGTGTTCGCGCCGGGGGGCGGCTACACCGCTTCTTCCGCGCACAACTCGGCGCAAACCTCCAGGATTTGCCGCCTGAGCCAGGCATGGGCCGGTTCCTTGTCGTTGAGGGGATGCCAGACCATGACCAGGTTGTAGGGCGGCAGGTCGATCGGCACGGGCACGGTCTTCAAACGCGCCAGCCGGGCGAACTGCTCGGCGATACGCTTGGGGAAGGACAGCACCATGTCGGTCCCCGGCAGGACCAGGGGCGCCGACAGGAAGTGCGACACCACCAGGGCGATGCGCCGCTCCCGCCCATGTTCCGCCAGCCAATCGTCGATCAGGCCGGTGGCGACGCCGGTACGCGAGATCAGCATATGCGGCAGGGCCAGATATTCCTCCAGGCCGAGGGAGTCGCCCACTTTCGGGTGCCCTTCCCGCACCACGCAGACCATCCGGTCGTCGAACAGCTTTTCACAGCGGAACTGGGCGGGCGGTTTCAACACCGCCTCGAAGCCCAACACCACGTCCATCTCCCCATCCTCCAAACTCCCGGTCGGGAACGCCGCCTCGGTGCGCTTGAAGTGGATATCGATCCCCGGCGCGGCGGCCCCGAGCCGCGTCATCAGGGGCGGCAATAACAACACCTCGATGTAATCCGTGGCGTGGATGACGAAGCGGTGGCGGCTGTTGGCCGGGTCGAACTCGGCGGGCGGGCGGATCACCTGTTCCACTTCCCGGAGGATGGCCCGCACCGGCTCGACCAGGGCCAAGGCCCGCTCGCTGGGCCGCATCCCGGCGTTGGTGCGCACCAACACCGGATCGTTCAACTGCTGCCGCAGCCGTTGCAGGATGTGGCTCATGGTCGATTGGGTGACGAACATTTTCTCCGCCGCGCGGGAGACGTTCAGCTCCCGCATCAGCACATCGAAGGCCACCAACAGGTTCAAGTCGAATTGACGTAGATCGGACATGGTCGCTTGGCCTATTAATTTCCCCCATACCGCCATGAAAACTAAGCATTTCACGGGCTTGGGCCGGTTCCCTAAAGTTTCGCCATCGTAGCGCATGGCCCGGTCCGGCCCCAAATCCCCCCGTTCCGGAAGCGGACGGGCCGTGCGCTACGAAACCCAAGAGGCGATCCCGAATCCCGGCGCGACCGGGACGATTCCAAGGAGAAAACCATTATGGCAGCCCATCTGCTCGATCTTCCGCCCCAGCCCTATACCGGGGAAAAGGCCAGGCTCAGCCGCGCCTTCGACTACATCATCCTGGTATTGGCCCTGTTCCTGTTCATCGGTTCCTTCCACCTGCACGTCGCCCTGACCGTGGGCGATTGGGATTTCTGGCAGGATTGGAAGGACCGGCAATGGTGGCCCCTGGTCACGCCGTTGATGATGATCACCTTCCCCGCCGCCGTGCAAGCGGTGATGTGGGAGCGCTTCCGCCTGCCGCTGGGGGCGACGCTGTGTATTGCCTGTTTGCTGATCGGCACCTGGATCACCCGCGTCTTCGCCTACCACTACTGGAATTATTTCCCGGTCAACATGGTGCTGCCCGCCACCCTGCTGCCCAGCGCCCTGGTGTTGGACGCCATCCTGATGCTGAGCAACAGCCTGACCTTCACCGCCATCTTCGGGGCTTCGGCCTTCGCCCTGCTGTTCTATCCCAGCAATTGGCCGATCTTCGCCGGGTTCCATCTGCCGGTGGAGTATGGCCACGCCCAGGTCACCGTCGCCGATTTGTTCGGCTTCCAATACATCCGCGCCGGGATGCCCGAATACCTGCGCATCATCGAACGCGGCACCCTGCGCACCTACGGCCAGTATGCCGCGCCCTTGGCGGCGTTCTGCTCGGCCCTGTTGTGTTCGCTGATGTACGTCATCTGGTGGTACCTGGGCAAGTGGTTCGCCACCGTGCGCTTCTTGAAAAAAATCTGAAGGGAGGAATCGACGATGCTCAAGACATTGGCAAAACGCTTGTGCGTGCCGGGGCTGTTGCTGGCCGGAATTTCGACCGCCTGCGCCCATGGCGAGAAGGCCCTGGAACCCTTCATCCGTACCCGCACCATCCAATGGTACGACGTGGCCTGGTCGGACCCGAAGGTCAAGGTCAACGACGAAGTGACCGTGACCGGGCGCTTCCATGTGGCGGAGGACTGGCCGGTCGGGGTGCCCAAGCCGGAGGCGGCGTTCCTCAACATGTCCGCGCCGGGGCCGGTGTTCATCCGCACCGAACGCAGCCTGAACGGCCAGCCCTGGATCAATTCGGTGGCGCTCAAACCGGGCGGCGATTACGAATTCAAAGTGGTGCTGAAGGCCCGGATGCCGGGGCGCTACCACCTCCATCCGTTCTTCAACCTGCGCGACGCCGGCCCTGTGACCGGGCCGGGGCAATGGATCGAGGTCGGCGGCGCGGCGGCGGATTTCAGCAACCGGGTCACCACCCTGACCGGCGAGACCATCGACATGGAAAGCTTCGGCCTCGCCAACGGCGTGCTCTGGCATGGCTTCTGGATGGCGGCGGGTTTGGCTTGGCTGTTGTGGTGGGTGCGGCGGCCTTTGTTCCTGCCGCGCTATAAGCAGGTGGAAGCGGGCCGGGAAGAAGGCTTGGTGACCCCGCTGGACCGCAATTTGGCCAAGGCCATCCTGGTGGCGGTGCCGGTGGTGGTGCTGGGGGCCAACGCCCTGGCCCAGAGCCGCTATCCCAGCGCGATTCCCTTGCAGGCGGCCCTGGATCGGATCGAGCCTTTGCCGCCGCAAGTGAATACCGGCGCGGTCGAGGTCAAGCTGCGCAAAGGGGAATACCGCATCGCCCGGCGCGAAATGGTCCTCAGCGCCGAAATCCACAACCGCGGCACCCAGCCCGTCCGGGTCGGCGAATTCACGACCGCCAATCTGCGCTTCCTCGATCCCCAGGTCGTCGGCGCGGTGGATGCCGACAGCCTCACGGCCCCGCACGGCCTGAGCGTGGACCTACCCGCGCCGATCCAGCCCGGCGAAACCCGGCAACTGCGGATCACGGCCAGCGACGCCGGCTGGGAAACCGAAAAGCTCGATGGACTGATCCGCGATGCCGATAGCCGTCTGGGCGGCCTGTTGTTCCTCTACGCGGAGGACGGCCAGCGCCATGTCGCCAGCGTGTCGGCGGCGGTGATCCCGCGTTTCGATTGAAGCCGTTCCCCAAACCCACCCAACCCCATCAGGCAAACCCATGGCTATCAGTACCTCCAGTACCTCCGAAATCCTTCCGGCCCGCCCGGCAACCCCAACCCGGCTGCCCTGGTATCTACTCGACCTCTATAAATACCTGGGGGCTTTCGCCTTCCTGACCACGGTTTACACCGGCCTGCGCCTCTATCAAGGGGCCCATGCCGTCGCCACCGGACTGGATTCCACCTTGCCCGAATACGATATTTACTGGATGCGGCTGTTCTATGTGGAGGTCGTGGCGCTCTTGGCCGCCGCCGCCGGGCTGTGGGGCCATCTTTGGCTCACCCGCGACCGGAACCTCGAAGCCTTGCCCCCCAAGGATGAACTGCGCCGTTGGTTCGCCCTGACCATGTGGATCAGCATCTACACCTTCGCCGTCTACTGGGCCGGGAGCTATTTCGCCGAGCAGGACAATTCCTGGCACCAGGTGGTGCTGCGCGACACCCCGTTCACGGCCAACCACATCGTGGTGTTTTATTTTTGCTTCCCCATGTACATCATGCTGGGTGGCGCGGCTTGGCTGTATGCCCGGACCCGCCTGCCGCAGTATGCGCGGGAAGTGTCCTTGCCGCTGACCCTGGCGGTGTTCGGCCCCTTCATGATCCTGGTCAGCGTGGGCTTCAACGAATGGGGCCATACCTTCTGGTTCCGCGAGGAGTTCTTCGCCGCGCCCATCCATTATGGCTTCGTGGTCGGCGTGTGGTTCGCGCTGGGGGTGGGCGGCATCCTGTTGCAAGCCTGCGCCCGCATGACCGCCTTGCTGGATGCCATCGAAGATGCGCCGTAGCCGTGGACGCAAGCGGGGAACGCCCCCGCTGCCCCTGCGCAAGCCGGGCAACACGGGGCCGCACCATGCCTGGACCATCCTGGCGGTGTGCTTCGTGGTCCTGTTGATGGCGGCGGTGGCCCGTTCGGTGCCGGGTATCGTCCTGGTGTCGCTGGAACGCGAGTTCGGCTGGAGCCGCGAATCCATCACCCTGGCGGTGTCGGTCAATATGCTGTTGTTCGGCTTGGCCGGTCCCTTCCTGGGGCGGTGGATGGATCTGTACGGGCCGCGCCGCATCGCCCTGTGGACCTTGGGTTTGCTCGCCCTGGGCACCGCCGGAACCTTGTGGATGCGCGAGCCTTGGCACATGTTGCTGCTGTGGGGCGGCGTGGTCGGGCTGGGTTCGGGCGGGCCTTCGATGATCCTGGGGGCGGCGGTGGCGAACCGCTGGTTCGTGGCCCGGCGCGGCTTGGCCTTGGGGATACTGGGCGCGGCCATGTCGGCGGGGCAGTTGGTCTTCACCCCGTTCCTGATGCGCTTGACCCTGGAGCAAGGCTGGCGGGCGGCGGCGCTGTTCGTGGCCGTGGCCTTGGGAGCGGTGGTGTGGCCCTTGGCCTGGGCTTTCCTGCGCGACGATCCGGGAGCGCTAGGACTCAGGCCCTACGGTGCCGACGGTCCCGCCACCGCGCCCCAACGCCCCGATCCCAGACCGATGCGGGCGGCCTTGCGTAGCCCGCTGTTCTGGCTGCTGGCCCTGAGCTTCGGCATTTGTGGCCTGACCACCTCGGGGCTGTTCCAAACCCATTTGATCGCCCATGGCGTCGAACATGGCTTCCCCGAGATGACCCTGGCCGCCTCGCTGGGCGTGATGGGCGCGGCGGATATGGTCGGCACGGTCGCCTCGGGCTGGATTTGCGACCGCTTCGGGGCGCGCTTGCCCTTGGCCGGTTATTACCTGCTGCGCGGGGCGTCTTTGCTGGCCCTGCCCTGGGTGGATTCCACCGGGGAATTGCTGGCGTTCTCGGTGGTGTACGGGCTGAACTGGCTGTCCACCGTGCCCGCGACCTCGGCCCTGGCGGCGGATGGCTTCGGGCGGCGCAACGTCGGCGTGGTGTTCGGCTGGATCTTCTTCGCGCACCAGGCCGGGGCCGCCCTCGCCGCCTATGGCGCGAGTTATCTGCGGGCGCAGTTCGGCGATTATCTCCCGGTGTTCGCCTTGGCCGGGGTGCTGGCCTGGCTCGGCACGGGGTTGATCCTCTGCCTCAGGCCGGACGGGGCGGCCCCGGTCCGCGCTTGAATTTCCCCGCCAAGATTCCCATCGGCCGCCGGATGGTTTACCTTTCCGCCCGTTGGCCTGGACCCGATCACGAGGAATACCGCCATGTCCCTGGAATTCTATTACCTGTCCGGTTCGCCCTTCGCCTGGAAAGTCTGGCTGGCGCTGGAGCACAAGCGCATTCCCTACACGCTCCGCCTGATGAGCGTCGATGCGGGCGACCTGAAAACGCCCGCCTACCGGGCCATCAACCCCCACGGCAAGGTGCCCGCCATCGTCCATGACGGCTTCGTGCTGTACGAATCCTCCGCCATCGTGGAGTACCTGGAAGAGGCGTTCCCGCAGTCCGGCCCGCCGCTCTGGCCCGCCGATCCGCAATTGCGGGCCGTCGGGCGGCGGCTGGCGGCGGAGGCCGAAGGTTTCCTCTATCCGCCGATCCGCCAGGTGTTCGAGCAACTGGTGCTGCGCCAGGACGGCCCGCCCGACGAGGCGGTGCTGGCCAAGGCCCGCGCCATCGCGGGCAAGAAGATGGCGCTGCTGGCGGAATCGCTGCGGGGGCCGTTTTTCCTGGGCGACCTGCCGACCCTCGCCGACTACGCGGTGTATCCCTTGACCGCCCTGCTGGTCCGGCTGGGGACCCGCCGCCCGGACCTGGACTTGGCGGGGGCGATTCCCCCGGGGTTGGCGGACTGGCGGACGCGGATGGAAGCCCTGCCCTATCTCGACGCCACCTGGCCGCCCCATTGGCGCGGATGAGGACCGTGCCCTTGGTGGGGGTTCCACCCGATCCCGGGCTTGCAAGGACGAACGCTGATTGGACACAAAGCGGCCGCGCATCCTCGTGACCGCGTCCCTGCCTGCATAAATTCGCGAACGGCCACTCCCCGGCCTTTGCGGTCATGGTTCGGCTCCCGAAAGCCGCCGTTCGAGGATGACCGTTTTCCCCAGATCGTTTGCCAAATCCCGCCAGGGCTTGCCGGGTGCGGCCCCCCGTTTCCCTGGGGTGGTCGCCTGCTTCGACCGAATTGATTGCCGACCGGCCCGCTACCGTGCTGGAATGGGCGAGGCCCACGCCATCAACACAACGCCTCGACACCCTTTGGAGAAACAATGACAAACCCTTCAGCACGGAATTCCGTCCGGCATACGGGCCTGGATGGACTCAAGGCCCACTGGCGCCAGGATATCGCCGCCGGTTTCCTGGTCTTCCTCATCGCCTTGCCGCTCTGCCTGGGGGTGGCCGTGGCCTCCGGATTCCCGCCCATGGCGGGCATCCTGTCCGCCATCATCGGCGGCTTGCTGGTGTCCCGCATCAACGGCTCCCATGTCACCATCACCGGCCCCGCCGCCGGCTTGATCGTGGTGATCCTCGCGGCGGTGCAATCCCTGGGGCAAGGCGACGCCCTGGCCGGATACCGCCATACCCTGGCGGTCATCGTGGTGTCCGGCGTGCTGCAAGCGCTGTTGGGCTATTTCAGGGCGGGACGTTGGGCGGCGGTTTTTCCCGCCTCGGTGGTACACGGCATGTTGGCGGCCATCGGCGTCATCATCATGGTCAAGCAGATTCCGGTGATGGTGGGTGTGAAGATCGCCGGGGGCGGGGTGTTATCCAATATCGCCCAGCTTCCCCACGCCTTGGCTTTCTTAGTGCCGCAAGCCGCCCTCGTCTCGCTGGCGGCCTGGGCGATCCTGATCGGCTGGCCCCTGCTGCGGAACTCCCCGTTCAATAAAATCCCGGCCCCGCTCCTGGTCGTCGTTTCCGGTATGGTCCTGGGCCGGATGTCCGGTTTGGACCACCTGGTGCCGGGGGGGGATTTCATCGCGCCCAAGGATGTGATCCTCGGCCCGGATTTCCTGGTGTCGATTCCCGCCAGCCTTTCGGCCAGCCTGTATTTTCCCGATTTCTCCAAGATTTCCACCCCCGCCTTTTGGGAAAGCGTGGTGGCCATCACCCTGGTGGGCAGCTTGGAAACCCTGCTCAGCGCGGCGGCGGTGGACAAACTCGATCCCGAAAAGCGCTCTTCCAACCTGAACCGGGATTTGTTGGCGGTGGGGGTCGGGAACACGCTGGCGGGGTGGATCGGCGGCTTGCCGATGATCGCCGAAATCGTCCGCAGTTCCGCCAATATCGACCACGGTGCCCGGACCGGCTGGTCCAATTTCTTCCACGGCGCGTTTTTGCTGCTGTTCGTGGTGGCCCTGCCCGGCCTGATCGGCACCATTCCCCTGGCTTCCCTGGCCACGCTCTTGGTCTACACCGGGTTCCGGCTGGCCTCGCCCGCCGGTTTCGCCAGGACCCTCGATTTGGGCCGGGAACAATTGGCTTTGTTCGTCATCACCCTCGTGGGCGTGCTCGCCACCAATCTATTGGCGGGGGTCGTGATCGGCATCGCCGCCAAGCTGCTGTTCCATATCGGGCGGGGCGTGCCGCTGCGCAACCTGCTGGCGATCTCCTACCGGGTGGAACATCCGGCCCCCGGCACCTGTGTCATCCGGGTGGCGGGGTCGGCGATTTTTTCCAACTTCCTCTCCCTCAAGAGCGAGTTGGCGGACCTGCCGCACGGCAAGACGGTGATCTTCGACTTGTCCGACGCCTACCTGATCGACCATACGGTGATGGAGTTCATCGACCGCTTCCGCGCCGACCGCCTGGCGCACGGTGGCTATTGTGAAATCCATGGTTTGGCCGACCACGTGGCCTATGGCGAACACGCGCTGTCGGCCCGCATCAATCCGTAATGGGGGCATCGCCAGGGGCGGAGCTATCGGCGGCGCGGTATCCGGGTGGGCCGTTCCCTGGCCGGTCAAACCGCCGCTAGGGCGGTTCCCGGAAGGACTGGGACAACCGCCGGGCGATCTGGTCGACCATCGATCCCGTCCGCTCTTCCCGTAGCGGATCCGCGTGGATTCGCACGGTCTCGATCCGGTGGAAACCCACTGCCGGGACTGCCGGGGCCGGGAGCGGCGGGTTTTCGCCCGGTCCGGCCTGTCCATCGCGCGGTGATTCTGGACGTGTCCATCTGGATGCCGCACAATCCCCCCGCCTTTTCACAACTACCGAGAGAGGAACCCCCATAATGAGCGGATTACTGCACAGGCTTTTCAACGCCACCCCCCCGGCCCAGAAGAATCCGGCCCTCCAAGCAGCGCCGGCTCCCGCCCCCGCCTTCCAGGCCACCCCCGGCCTGACCAAGGTCGAGGCCTATTTGGAGCGGTTGGCGGCGGAACCGGCCCCGGCCACCGGTGTGGCGAAGTACCTGGTCAAGGTGGAACGGGACGATTTCAACCGCCGCAACCGGCCCCAGCCGCCGACCGGGGTGGACCGCTACCTGTCTTCCCAGCGGCAAGTGGCCCGCCCCGCTCCCCGCCAGGGTCCGACCGGCGTCCAACAATACCTGGACACGCTGGCCGCTTCGATCAAGAAGCCGACCGGCGTCCAGAGATACCTGGACGCGCTGGCCGCCTAATTCCCGCGGGACGGGCCGGGGCCGGGATAAATCCCGGCCGTCCGCCGTCTATGGATCATGGCCCGTCCGGATGGGCGCGGCTCCGGGGTTTCCGTCCGGGGCCGCCGCGTCCGGGGCCGGTGCCATCCACTCGGCCGCAAAGGCCGGCCGCCTGTTCCCCGGCGGGGGAACGCCATCGCGATGGACCGCGCCGGGCGCTATGCCCGGAACCCCAGGAGAGGGAAGATGCCACAGAATACCACCCAGAATCCCCACGATTCCGCCACCGCCTTTCCCTGGCTCTGGAACCGGCTACGGGAAAAAAGCACCTGGAGCGGCCTGAGCCTGGTGGTGATTTGCCTGCTGGTCCTGTTCGGCCTGCCCATCGTCAAGATGTTGGCCTGGCTGGGACTGGCCTACGGCGTCTACACCATGTTCACCGCCGGTTAGCGGGCGCTATTCCAGGGCCGGATCGCTGAAGTCCAGGTCGCCGGCGCGGGTTTCCAGGGCCTCGGCGACCCAGCGGCGGACATCCGCCATGAAGGCGTTGCCGGGGGGTTCGTCATACAGTTCCCAAATCCGGTTGCGGTGCGCCCGCCGCAATTGGTGGCGGCGCGATTCGATGGCCCGGCGCAGCCAGGGCGGCAGGTTGGCCCGGATCAAGGGGATGGAGAGCAAGGGCGCGCCCTCGTATTCGTCGTCCTTGAGCAGGTAGACGGGGGCCGGCCCGAGTTCGCCCGCGAGATAGGCCATGGGGGTCCGCGTCAGGAAATATTTATCGGGCCAGACGAAGGGCAACCGGGGCGTGGTGGGTTGCCAGAGGAATCCGATCCAGTAGCTGAGTTGCCCGTCCATGGGCGCGTCCTGCCGACCGGGAGCCGGCGCGGTGACGCGGATCAAGGCCGCGCACCAACTGCGCGGGGTCCAGGATGCCACGGTGTTGAGGGGGAGGTCTGGAGTGTGGGTCATGGGGGTTTTCCGGCGGATGGATGGGATGGGTTTCCTTGAAGTGTAGCGCCCCATCCGCCCATGGGTCCGGTGGACCGCGAATCCCGCCGGACGGGATGGAAAAATCAGTGGATATGCATTTCCCGGTTGCCCGCCTTGTCGCTCCTTTGCAGGAGATATTGATCCTGGTCGCCCGGCAGGGGGCCGCCGTCGGTGGCCAGATAGCGCAGGGTGGATTCGTTCTGGATGGCGAGCCGCCGCTGGGGGGCGTCCTTGTTGGGGGTCAGCACGACGATGCCCTTGCCTTCGTCCCATTCGTACTTCCCTTTTTCGAAGGATTCCCGGTTCAGTAGCTTGGCGGGTTGGGTGACCAGGAGATAATTATTCTTGGGATTCAGGGACAGCGTCATTTTCAGGCCGTTGCAGTCTTCCTCCTGGCAGGGCAAATAGCCATAGAACACCCCCCGGAATTTGCCCGCCGTCGGCGCGGAACCGGTGTGGGCCGAATGGTCCATGGTGCCGGCCCGGTTCATTTCGCGGGCTTTGAGCGCTTTTTCTTGGATTTGCATGTCGGATTCCGCCCTGGCGGGGCCGGGCAGGTTCAATAATAGGCCGAGGATAATGAGGAATACCTTATTGCTCATGGTTGCCATTCATTTCGATGTGACTGCCGTATGGCATGTGGATGGGGTCGCCGGGATGGATCCACCGGCGGGTCCGGCACGTTAGCCTTAAGCTCCGGGCCGGATTATGCCGCCCACCGGCCCGCTCCGTCCATGGGGACATCCTTCCGCTAGCGCCGCTATCCGCTACCCGTGAAAGCCTATAAGACCTAGGGTTTTCCGGCATATTCACGCCGTCAACGACCGTGCGGGCGCATCCGTCCGACCGGACTCCGGCGCGCGTTGCGGGAGCGGCATGGCGCGGAGCATTCCGCGCCCGGCGCGGCGGAGGGCCGGGGAGTTTGTGGATGACCGCCTTGCTCGCCTTCGCTTGCGCGGCCCGCCCCACCTAGAACCGGGTGAATTCCCCCTGGAACACGGCGTCGTCCACTTCCAGCCTGCGGGCGACCGGCCGGGCCTTGGCCCGCCGGACCGGCTCCTTGCGGGGCGGCGGCACCCCATCTTCGCCATCCCCCACCGTGAAGAAGCGCAGGGCCGCTTGCAGCGCCATGGCCTGGCTGTGCATCTCCTCGGAAGTGGCGGAAAGTTCCTCCGAGGCCGAGGCGTTCTGCTGGGTGATCTTGCTGAACTGGTTCATGGCCTGGGCGATCTGCTGGGCGCCGAGCGCCTGTTCCTCGGAACTGGCGGTGATATCCTGGACCAGGGTGGCGGTCTTCTGGATCGAGGGCACGATCTGGTCGAGCAATTGGCCGGCCCGTTCCGCCAGTTCGACGCTGGACTCGGCCAGCCTGCCGATTTCCTGGGCCGCGATCTGGGAACGCTCGGCCAGCTTCCTCACCTCCGCCGCCACCACCGCGAAGCCCTTGCCATGCTCGCCCGCCCGCGCCGCCTCGATGGCCGCGTTGAGCGCCAGCAGGTTGGTCTGGTAGGCGATATCGTCGATGATGCCGATCTTCCCGGCGATTTCCTTCATGGCCTGGACGGTGCGGCCCACCGCCTGGCCGCCCTGGGTGGCTTCGCTGGCGGTCTTTTCGGCGATGGCGTCGGTGATCTTGGCATTGTCCTTGTTCTGGTTGATGGACGAGGCCATTTGCTCCATCGAGGACGAGGTTTCCTCCACGCTGGCGGCTTGCTCGGAAGAAGCCGTCGCCAGGGATTGCGAGGTGGCGCTGACCTGTTCCGACGCCGTGGCCATGGCGGTCGCCACCTTGTCCACATCGGCCAGGGTCGCCGAAAGCTTGTGGAGGGTGTCGTTGATGGCGTCCTGCAATTCCTTGAACGTGCCTTGGTAATCGCCTTCGACCGCGGCGGTCAGGTCGCCCTCGGCCACGCTGGCCATGCTCCGGCAGATATTCTCCACCGGCCCGGCCACGGCCCTGAGGGTGCGGTTCATGCCCTCGACGATGCGCCGGTAGTCGCCCTGGTGGCGGGCGGGATCGACTTTGGTGTCGAGCCGGCCCTCGATGGCCGCCGTGGACAGCAGGTTGGCGTCCTCGATCAAGGCTTTGATATTGGTCCGCACCTGCTCGATGGCTTCGTTGATGAACCGCTGCTTGCCGGGCAGGATTTCGATCCGGGCGTCCATATCGCCCTCGCCGAAGGATTTGAAGCAGGCGATGGCTTTCTTCTTCACTGCGATATGGCCGAACACCATGGCGTTGACCCCCTCGGCCATGGTCCGGTACGCGCCCTGGAAGCGGGCCTCCTCCAACCGGGCGTCGATCTCGCCCGCGTTATGCTCGGCGGACATCCGGTTCATGTCCTGGATGATCCGCTGGATGGTCTCGGACATGCGGCGCATGGCGGCCAGCAGGCTGGTGGTGTCGCCGGGGCGCAGGACGATATCGGTGGACAGGTCGCCCTCGGCGATGCGGCTGGCGACGCCGGTCGCCAGCACCGGTTCCCCGCCCAGGACCCGCAGGAGGTTGCGGGTCAGGCCCGCGCCCACCAGGACCGCCAGGGCCATGGTCAATATTCCCATCCAGGACACCCCGAAAATCGCCGAATCATAGGCCGCCTCGGCTTGTTCGCGGGCCTTGGCGGCTTCCGCGACCTCGTACTTGTCGAAGGCGGCCAGGGTGTCCAGCCATTGCCGGTGCGAGACCCGCGCCGATTTGAGCTGGGGCCAGAGTTGTTCCGGCGAACTGCGCAGGCCGGTCGCCAACAAGTCGTCGTTGAGGTCGCGCGAGGTTTTGCGCAGGCCCATCGCCTGGGTCAATAGCTCCTTGCCGCGTTCGGTCACCACTTCCCGCTGTAGGTATTGCTCGTCCTGGTCGTACTGGGCGCGGAAGCCCTCGATCCGCTGCTTCATCTCCTGGTCGAAGGCCGGGTCGGGCGAAATCACCAGGTTGCGCAGGGCGATGGCCTCTTCCTGGGAGGCGGTCAACATCCGGTTGATGGCCTCGATCTTGGGCATCTTGTTCATGGTGATATGGTCCAGGCGGCCCTGTATCTGATTCATCCTGGCCAGGCCGAACCCCAGGCTGCCCGCCATGAGCAAGGCGATGATGGAAAACCCCCCGATGAATTGCTGGCTGACTTTCATGGCGTGATTACCTATGGTTCCGGGTTTCAAAAATCGAAGCGGGTCGAAAATTGCACACGGCTTAAATCTCCGTTCTGGCCGTCGATCAAGTTCCGCGTGGCGTAGATGTATTCCAGTCCTAGCGTGGTTTGCAGGGTGGGACTCCATAGCAGGTTGACGTGGACCGACTGGGCTTGGCGGGTCATGGACCCGGCCACGAACACCGGCTGTTCCGCTTGCTCGAAACCATAGGCCACATTGGTGCGCCAAGCCGGGTTCCACCAATGCTGGTAGGCCGCCATACCGCTATAGACGGCGACGAGGCGCAGTTGTCCGGTGGCGTCGACGGCGGCGTCCTCGAAGGTGTTGATCGAGGCGTAGCGGCCCAGCGCGTCGCCGTAGTTCAACATGAAGCGGAGGTTGTCGAGATCGTAGGTCTGGACCTTCCCGGCCAGGCTGACCGCCCCGCCCCAGGCCTGCTGGACATGCCCGCCCGGCAGGCTGGCGCTGCGGATTTGGCGGGCCATGGCCGACAGCGAGAAATTGCCCCAGGCCGGCACGAAATTGAGGCGGGCGATCATATCGGGATAGCGGTCGTCGTCGGGCTGGACGAAGCCGTAGCCATCCGCCGCGGCCTGGTTCTGCGGGGCTTCCCACAGGCGGCTGCGCGGCGATTCGGCGGCGATCTGGAGATTCAAGGGCGTCCCGGCCAGGGTGAAGGGCTGGGTCCAACGCAACATGGGCTGGCGCAGATAGAAAATGCTGCCCACCGGCCCGCCCAAATCGAGGGTGTCGGGAATCACCTGGACATTCAGGAAGGTGGTCCAGGTCTGTCCGGCCAGGAAATGGCCCAGCGTGCCATAGGCATGGCGCAGCCGCGGCGTATAGGTGTAGGTGTCGGCGGAGCCGTAGAAATCGACTTCCAGGAAGGTGTTGATATCGCCCCAGGCGCTGGGGGTGAAGGATTTCACCCATAAACGGGTTTCCTTGGGGTTGAACAGGAATTGGCTGTTCTTGTTGGCGCGGGCCGAACCGCTGGGGATTTGCGAGGGCACCAGGAGTTGGTTGCCCAGTTTGTTGGTGCCGTCGCTCACGCTGTTGTAGATCGCGTCCAGCTTGATGAAGCCGCCGATGCCGATGGAGGTGTCGGTGCCGGGCACTTTGAAGGTCCCCTTGGCGTCGCCCACCGTGACCGGGGGTTTGGGACTGTCCGGCTTGGCGGGCGGCGGGGTTTGGGCCGTCGCGGCGACCGGCGCGACCAGGGCGGGAACCGTGGCGGGATTGGCCGGCGCTTGGTGTTTGGCCTGGGCCAGCTGCTTCTCCAGATCGGCGATGCGGGCGTTGGATTGCTCGGCCTGCCGCTTCAGTTCGGACATCTGGGTCCTTAGGCCCTCGACCAAGGCCCGCAAGTCCTCCTCCGCCCATGCCGGGACCCACCATCCGCCCAGTGCCCAGGCCAGGACCAGGGCAAACGCTTTAGCCATGGCGACCCCCCCGGCCCAACTGGCGGAACAAGCCATGGCAAGCCGTGCAGGTGGCGCTGATCTGGGCCAACTGGCCGGACAGGTCCTCCAAGCGGCGGTCGGCCGCGAGCTGGCGCAATTGGCCGGCTTGGTTGCGCAGCTTGTCGGCCAGGGCGCGGAAGGTGGCCTGTTCGCTCTCGTTCAAATCCAGCGCGGGCAACCGGGCATAGAGTCCGTCGATGCTCCGGCCCAGGTCGGCGGCGGTGCGGGCGATTTCGTCCGTTTCCTTCAGGGTTTCGCGGTCGCGCTCGGGTTCGGTGACGAAGCGCTCGAAGATCAGGCCATTCATCCGGTTCATCAACTCGCGCAGACGGGTATCGCTGACGGCGTGCAAAGCCGGCTGGCCGGTATCGAACAAGCCGGAAGGATGGCGCGAGGGGGGCGGCTGGGTGCAAGCGGCCAGCGCCAGCAAGAGGGCTGCGATGAGGTGGGAGGTTCTGCACATGATAGCTTCCTTAATAGTTTTTCGTATTTGAGAGAGAAAGAGCATCGAACGGGGGCATTGCTTAACTGTAGCGCCAACCCAAAGTGGAATCCGTCCTGCATGGAGAACGGATTCCACAAAGACAGTATTTTAAAAATTACATGGCACGCGCTTATATCGAAAGTATCGGATTAGCGCCTTCCGATAGGCATAGTTGAATTGTGGGATTTTGCAATGGCGGGGCGTGGGAGGCATGGCGGGCCCTTGTCCGCGTTGCTTGACGGTGATGGACGATGGCAGGCCGCCGCCCGAGCATTTTCAGCGGCGAGTGTATAGACGCCGGTTCCCCGACCCCGCTTGGGAAGCGGCGAGGGTGGGGACTTTGGAAGCTGTTTGGAAATCCTGGGCGCTGGCGCTAAGGTCTGGATTTTCCGCGGTCAACGGTCCGTGGCATCCTCAAAAAAACCGAAAAAGCGTTATCCGGGCTGAGCGAGGGGGCATGGAACCACTTGAGGTTCGGCGGGTGGCCGGAGTCGGCGGGGATAGCGTGTGGTGGCGTGGGATTGGGGCACCGTGGCCGGGCGGAGCTTCCTGGGGCGGCGCGCGCGGGCGCCCAATCCCCTGGAAAACCCGGACCCGGTGCGGTGTGCGGCGGTTTCCGCGATTCGTGAAAAAAACCCTTCAAAATGGCTTGTTCTGGGCGATTTCAAGGCCCTCGGCAAGCTGGCAAGATTTTGATTTGAATGAGTTTCTTATGGTATTCGCCATGTCGTCGAGGTAGCTGTAAACCGCCGGGATCACCAACAGGCTCAACACGGTCGAGGTCGCCAGGCCGCCGATCACGGCGATGGCCATGGGACTGCGGAACGAGGGGTCCGCCGCCCCGGCCCCCAAGGCCGCCGGCAACATCCCGGCCCCCATGGCGATGGTGGTCATGACCACCGGGCGGGCGCGTTTATGGCAGGCGTCCATCAGCGCCTCGAACCGCCCGAGGCCCAGTTCCCGGCGGGCGACGATGGCGTATTCCACCAACAGGATGGAATTCTTGGTGGCGATGCCCATCAGCATCACCAGCCCGATCAAGGAAGGCATGGAAAAAGCCTTGTCCGCCAGCAGCAAGGCCACGAAGCCGCCGCCGAAGGCCAACGGCAAGGCCGCGAGGATGGTCACGGGTTGCAGGAAATCCCGGAACAACAGGACCAGCACCACGAAGATGCACAACACCCCGGTCAGCATGGCGAGGCCGAAGCTGCCGAACAATTCGGCCATCATCTCGGCGTCGCCGATATTGATCTGGCGCACGCCATGGGGCAGGTTCCTGAGGCTGGGCAATTCCGCCACCGCCGCCGCCACCTCGCCCAGGGGCAGGCCGGACAACTCGACCTGGAGGCTGATATTGCGCGAACGGTCGTAGCGCTGGATCAAGGCGGGACCGCCCGAGAGCTCCAACCGCGCCACCTGCCCCACCCTGGCCGACCCCACGCCCGGCTTGGACGAGGGCACGGCCAGTTGTTCCAGCAGGGCCAAATCCTTGCGGCCATCGGCGCTCAGCCGCACCACCACCGGGATTTGGCGCTGGGCCAGGTTGAGCTTGGGCAGGGACCAGTCGTAATCGCCCACGGTGGCGATGCGCAGGGTCTCGGCGATGGCGCTGGACGTGACGCCGAGGTCGGCGGCCTTGGCGAAATCGGGCCGCACGGCGATTTCCGGCCTGACCAGGGCGGCGCTGGAAGCGATATTGCCCAGGCCGGGGAGGGTCCTGAGGTCGCGCTCCACGGCTTGGGCGGCGCGGGCCAGCGCCGCCGGATCGTCGCCGCTCAGGACCAGGACGTATTTCTCGCCGGAACCGCCCAGGCCGACCTTGGTGCGGACCCCCGGCAGGCGTTCCAGGGCCGTGCGGATTCGGGCCTCGATGATTTGTTTCCGCACCGGGCGCTCGCCGCGCTTGGCCAGGGTGAGGGTCAAGGTGGCTTTGCGGACCTCGCCGTCGGCCTGGATCGCCATCGGGTCGCTGCCGGCGGAACCGCCGCCGATGGTGGTGTAGACGCTGAGCACATAGGGCACGGCGGCGACCAACTGGCGGGCCGTTTCCGCCGAGGCGCGGGTTTGCTCCAGGGTCGCGCCGGGGGCCAATTCCACGAACACCTGGGTTTGGGGATAGTCGTCCGCCGGGATGAAGCCGGTGGGCAGGAGCGGGATCAGCAGCAAGGAACCGACGAAAAACGCCATCGCCCCGGCCAGGGTGAGGAAACGATGGCGCAGGCAAAAGGCGGCGAGCTTCATGTACAGCGCCATCAAGCGGCCATCCCCGCTCCCGCCGCCGCCCGCGTCCCTGAGCAGATAGGCCGCCATCATCGGCGTCAGCATCCGCGCCACCACCAGGGAAGCGAACACCGCCAGGGCGGCGGTCCAACCGAATTGCTTGAAGAACTTGCCCACCACCCCGCTCATGAAGGCCGTGGGCAGGAACACCGCGATCAGGGCGAAGGTGGTGGCGATGACCGCCATGCCGATTTCGTCCGCCGCCTCCATCGCCGCTTGGTAGGGCGTCTTGCCCTGCCGCAGATGGCGCACGATGTTCTCCACCTCGACGATGGCGTCGTCCACCAGGATGCCCACCACCAGGGACAAGGCCAGCAGGGACACCCCGTTGAGGCTGAAACCGAAGGCGTACATGCCGATGAAGGTCGGGATCGCCGACAAGGGCAAGGCCACGGCGGACACGAAGGTCGCCCGCCAGTCCTTCAAGAACAGCCAGACCACCAGCACCGCCAGCGCCGCCCCCTCGTACAGCAAGGCCATGGAACCGTGGAATTCCTCCTCCACCGGGGTCACGAAGTTGAAGGCTTCGGTGAATTCCAGGTCGGGATGGGCCAGGGCCAGTTCGTCCAGCGCCTCGCGCACGCCCGCGCCCACCTCGACCTCGCCCGCCCCCCGGCTGCGGGTGACCTCGAAACCCACCACCGGCTTGCCGTCGAGCAAGGCCAGGGCGCGGGGTTCGGCCACGGTATCCAGCACCGTGGCGATCTGGTCCAGGCGGATGCGCCGCCCATCGGGCAGGGCCAGGGGCAGGGAACGCAGTTCGTCCGCCGTGGCGACATTGCCCAGGGTGCGCACCGGCTGTTCGCCGCCGCCGAGGTCGGTGCGGCCGCCCGCGCTTTCGCGCTGCACCTCGCGCAATTGCCGCGATACGTCGGCGGCGGTCGCGCCCAGGGCTTGCAGCTTGACCGGATCGAGGGCCACCGAGATTTCCCGGCTGGCCCCGCCCACCCGGTTGACCGCGCCCACGCCGGGAATGGCCAGCAGGCGCTTGGCCACGGTATCGTCCACGAACCAGGACAGGGCTTCGTCGTCGCGGCGGCGCGAGGCCACGGTGTAGGCCAGGATGGGGGATTGCGCCAAATCCAATTTGGTCACCACCGGGTCGCGCAGTTCGCCGGGCAGATCGGCGCGGACCTTGGACACCGCCGAACGGGTGTCGTCCAGCGCCTCCTCCACCGGCTTTTCCATGCGGAATTCCAGGGTCAGGCTGACGCTGCCATCCTGGATTTTGGTGCTGATGTGCTTGAGTCCTTGCAGGGTGGCGACGGCGTTCTCCAACTTGCGGGCCACCTCGGTTTCCAATTGCGGCGGGGCCGCGCCGGGCAGGCTGGCGTTGACGATCACGGTGGGGAGGTCGAGGTCGGGGAAGTTCTGCACCGACATCGCCTTGAAGCCGAGCAGGCCGCCGAAGGTCAGCAGCACGAACAGCATGAGGGCGGGCAACGGATTGCGGATGCAGGCGGCGGAAATGTTCATCTTGGAATGGAGGCTGGCTGGGGGGCGCGGGATTCTAGTGCATTTTCGGTCCGCGGAGGCGGCCGGGTGGACGGCGGCGGTTCCGTCCGCGCCTTGGCCGGGCCGGAGCATCGGCTATTTCCCTAGGAAAATCACGGATTCCGCGGGTTTCCTGGGCCAGGGATAATCGGACGCTTTAAACTAAGATGGCGATGACCGGGGGGAGAACCATGTGGAATGCGACGATGGCTATGGACGGAAAATTCGATATTGGAACACCGGTGGTTTTCGCGCCGGACAATCCCGCGAAACATCCGCGCTTCATCGGCAAGGAAGCGGTGGTGGTCGATTATTCCGAGGATGATGGCGGGAATTTCGATGTGTTTATCGCGGTCGATTGGCGGATCGTGCTGCTGGTGAAGGAATCCGACCTCAAGGCCCGGCCCCGCCCGATTGCTTGGGCCAGTTGAATCGGTAGGCTGGCAGGGCGGTGTCACCCACCGCCCATGAATTTGGCGACGGGTGCGGCCACCGCCCCCTAGCCGACCCGCCGTCCCCGCGGTATCTTCATTCCAGGGCGCAGCCCACCAAAGCGCCCCGCCCAAACACCAAACCTAGCACAACCCGGCTCCCGGCCCGCGCTGGACGCGGCGAACAGGGAGCCATGGTATTTCCCACCCCCACCCCTATGCAATACCTCTTCATACTCGGCTGCCCGCGCAGCGGAACCACGGTCACGGCCAGGATCTTGGGCAGCCATCCCGCCATCGTCCTGGGGATAGAGCGTTACGCCAAACTGTTCTTCAAGCACGGGCTGGAACCCGCCCTGTTCGATAAGGACCGCTTTTTCGATATCCGGCCCGGCGACGCCATCTATCAGGATTTTTCATTCAAGGCCTATACCGCCGACGCGGCCACCCTGCGCCAACGCTACGACCATGCCCGCTATATCGGCGATAAGATTCCCGGACTCTACCGCAAACCGGAAGCGCTGGCCGGGTTTCCCAAGGCGGAAACCCTGGTGATCGCCACGCTGCGCAATATCTGGGATGTGTGCCTGTCGTACCAGGCAAGGTTTTATTCCACCGGCAAAAATAAATGGGATAAGACGGCGCTGCAAGGCGTGCGGGATTGGAATCTGTCGTTGCGGGGTATCGCGGCGATCCAGCAAGCGGGGTATCCGCTCATCATCGCCGACTATGACCGGCTCTACACCCCCTTGCAAAGCGAAGAGGAATATCGCGGCAACCTCGGTGCCCTGCTGCAAAAGCTCGGCCTGGCCTGGCATGGACAGGCTGAAAACCAAGCCGCCACCGAAAGGCGCAAGGTATCCGACCTGGAGGCCGCCCGCCAGCAGGCCAGCCTACCCCTGGAAGTGCGCCTCGCCATTTGCCGGGACGCTGATTTCGAGGCGTATCGCCGCCTTCTCAAGAGCGCTTGATGGCCGGGCGGGGATCGGAAAAAGTGTGGAAAAATTCCACACTTCTGCCCAAGCGCCACCGCCGCCCCTCACGCCTCCGCCAGCATCCGCAACCACAGGCATATCCGCGTGCCCTGCCCCGGCTCGCTGTTGATTTCCACGCTGCCCAGATGCACATCCATGATTTCCTTGACGATGCACATGCCCAGCCCGGAGCCCGGCACCTTGCCCGAGGTATCGGCCCGGTAGAAGCGCTCGAACACATGGCCGATCTGCTCCGCGTCCATGCCCATGCCTTGATCCGCCACTTCCACGCCCACCTCCCGGCCTTCCGCCCCCTCGCGGAAGCGCACGCCGATGGCGATGGGCGTGTCCTCCGGCGAATAAGTGCGGGCGTTGTCCAGCACCTTGACCAGGGCCAGCTTGAACTTGGCGGCATCGACCGGGATATCCAACCCATCCAGGGCTTCGGCCCCGCCGAACCCGCCGCTCCGGCCTTGCAGGGCGACGGCCTCGTGCAGGGCCGCGCGCACGACGGGGGCCAAGGGCTGCGGCACGATGTTGAAATCGCGCCCGGCCCGGCTTTCCAGGCGCGACAGGTCCAGCAGGTCGCCGACGATGGCGATCAAGCGCTGCGATTGTTCGAGGATGGCGGCGGCCATGTCCTTTTGCATGGCGGGTTCGAGTTCGCAGACCGATAGCAATTCGGCATAGCCCGCGACCACGGTCAGGGGCGTGCGCAATTCGTGGGCGGCGGTGGCGAGGAATTCGCTCTTCATGCGGTCCAGTTCGGTTTCGCGGGTCAGGTCGTGGAAATAGGCGATCAAGGCCTTGGGCGCGGCCCCGTCGCCATCGTCGCCGAACACCCGCACCTGGCAATACAGCGAGCGCGGGCAGGGCCTGAGCAATTCCAGCGGGAACGCCCCGTCGGCGTCGAACGGCGGCGGGCCGGCATTGACCGTGAGTTGGCCGATGCCGCGGCGGAAATCGGCCAGCGTCCAACCCTCGGTCTGGTCCGGGCCGAAGCCGGTCATGGCGAAAAAAGCCGGATTGCCCTGGCCGATGCGGCCCTCGCGGTCGAAAGTGACCAAGCCGTCCGGGCTGAGTTGGAACACGGCCTCCAGCCAGCGGACGTGCTCTTGTAACTGGCGCTGGGTCGCCATCAGGTCGCGGTGGGCCGCGCCCAGCTCGCGGCCCATGGCGCTGAGTTCGCGGGCGGTCTCGTGCAATTCCTGCACATTGAATTCCAGGGGCGCCTGCTCGTAACGGCCCTGGCCGATGCCCAGCATCATCAGCTCGATCTGCTTGAGGGGCCGGGCGATGGTGCGGCTGGCGATCCTGGCCCTTATGAACAGGGCGACGAAGAACAACAGATAGAACAACACCAAAGTCTCGATCATGGCGAAGGCGATCTTTTCCAGTTGTTCGCTGAGGCTGACCGCCGAGGCGAAAATCTTGGCCGGGGTCGCCACCACCATGAAGGTCCAGCCGGTTTCCCCGACCCGGTTCCAGGCCGCCAGCCGCTCGCCGCCGATCCGGGCCTCGGCCAGCCCTTGCGGTTCGCCGCCGATGCGGTTGGCGAGTTCCCGCAGTTGCGGGCGCTTGTACAGGTTGAATTCCTCGGGTTTGAACGTGTCCTGCCCCACGGCTTGCTGGTATTGGTGGTTGACCAGCTCGTTCAGGCCGAAATCCTCTTCCCCGGCCTTGGGCATGGCCAGCAGCGAGCCATCCTTGCCGACCATCACCCCGTACATATCCCAGGGCAGCTTCAGGTCCAGCACCCGCTGGATGATGGTGCCCACCGTGATATCCAAACCCACCACGCCTTCCAGGAAATCGCCCCGGTACACCGGCGCGATGCAGGACGCCAGCCAGCCCTTCCCCGCCGGGTCGAGATAGACATCGGTCCACACCGGCTTGCGCTCCGGGTCGTGGATGGCGTCCGCCTCGTAATAGAAGTTGTAGGCGGGGATGTTCATCTTCGGCGGATATTGGCTGAAATCCATGTAGGGATAGATGCGGTTCAGGGAATCATGGGTGTTCAGGTAGATCTGCACCACCAGCGGATTCACGGCCTTGATCTGCTGCATGAAGGGGTCCAGCGCCGCGCTCCTCCGCACCTTGTCCATCTCCTTGGGACCGACCGGCACGATGCCGCTGTAATACACCGCGCTACCGCCATCGTCCCCGCGCGCGTGGTAGACCCCGTTCGGATCGAGTTGGTAGCGCTCCGGGTTTTCGAGGCCGCTCCTGGCCGGGGTGGCGAGGGCCAGGGCCGTCTGCCGCCGGTAGAGGTCGGTCAACTGGGTGATGGAATTCAACTGGCGCGATACGTTATCGGCTTCCTGCTGCGAAATCCGCCGCATGGATTGGGTGGCTTCCTGGCGCAACAGGTCGATATTGGCCTGCCGCGACCAATAATTGGTCTGGATGTAGATGCCGATCAAGGCCACTTCCACCAGCAGCAAGGGCACGAGCGCGGTCTTGGCGTAGGAGCGCCAAATCCAGGAAGCCAGCGGGATGCGCTGGCCGGGATATTTGGCGGGCCGGACGATGGGCATGGCCTAGCCCTCCACCGGGTCCAGGGTGGCGTCGGGCAGCCAGATCGCGACCTGGGTGCCGGCCCCCGGCTGGCTCCGGATATCCAAGCGGCCCCGGTGCAGGGTGACGATCTCCTTGACGATGCTCATCCCCAGCCCGGTGCCGGGGATGGCCCCCGAACTATCGGCCCGGTAGAACCGCTCGCAGACCCGCGCCACCTGCTCCGGGGCCATGCCGATGCCATGGTCGGCGATTTCGATGCCGATTTCCCCGGCCCCGCGCCGCACGACGATATCGATCCCGCCGCCGCCGGGCGAATATTTGTAGGCGTTCGACAACACATTGGTGAGCGCCTGCCGCAGCTTGTTGGCGTCGCCCCGGACCCGGATATCCCCGTCCGGCCAGTCCAGCCTCACCGGGCAACGGCCCTGGGCGCATTCGGGATCGGTGGCTGAGACGGTTTCCCGCAGCAATTCCCTGGGGTCCAGGCTGGCGAAGACGAAATCCTTGCCGCGGCGGGCCTCGATCCGGGCGAGGTCCAGCAATTCGTTGACCAGGGCGCTGATGAGCTTGGATTGGCGGAAGATGATTTGCAGCATCTCGCGGCGCGACTCGGGGTCGAAATCCTCGGCGCTCAGCAGCAATTCGGAAAAACCGTAGATGCTGGCGAGCGGCGTGCGCAGTTCGTGGGCGGCGGTGCTGAGGAAATCGCTCTTCATGCGGTCCACCTCCATGCGCTCGGTGATATCGATGCAACTGCCGATATAGCCATGGAACGCGCCGTCCGCGTTGAACCGGGGGCACCCCGAGTCCAACAGCCAGCGATAGACCCCGTCGTGGCGGCGCAGCCGGTATTCCATGCGGAACGGCAAGCGGGCGGCGCAATGGGAAGCATGGGTTTCGAGGCAACGCGGCAAATCCTCGGGATGCACCCCCCCGGTCCAGCCCGCGCCGTATTCCTGCGCCAGGGTCCGCCCGGTGAAATCCAGCCAGCCCTGGTTGAACCAGACGTGGCGCTGGCCGGTATCGGCCAGCCAGATCAACACCGGGGCGGCGTCGGCCATGGTGCGGAAGCGGGCCTCCGATTCCCGCAGCGCGTTCTCGATGTGTTTGCGCCCGCTGATATCGCGGAAATAGCCGGCCACGAAGCCCCGCCCCCGGTGCAGCAGATAATTGGCCGACACCTCCACCGGCACGACGCGGCCATCGGGCAGGTGGTGTTCGGTCTCCAGGATTTGGAAGGGCTTGGCCCGGAGGCCGCGCCACAGCGCGTCCAGGGCGTCCGGCCCGAAATTGGGGTCCCAATCGGGCAGGCGCAGCCGGTACAAGGCCTCCCGCGGCAGGCCATAATGGCGGCAACAGGCGTCGTTGGCGTAGACCATGCGGAAACCGTCGCGGGGATCGAGCATATAGACCGGATCGGCGGTGTACTCGGCCAAGGCCCGGTACAGCGCCGCCTCGGCGCGGACGCGGGCCGGTCCGAAGCGGGCCAGCCAAGCCCCGGCGCGCCCGGCGAGCCGGGCCAGGGCCTGCCTGGCGGTGGATGGGAATCGGAACGGCATGGCGGACCTCCCGTTAGTCCGTAGGGCGCGTACCGCGTGGCGTCATCCGGCATGGGTACGGGCGCGTATCCTGGCTCAGAACTGGAAAATGGTGCGCACCAACAGATAATCGCCGGACAGATGGTTGTTGACGCCGAGTTCGTGCAACCATTTGACCGACACCGTGACCTCGCGCCCGCCCCCGGTCTTGAAGGTGTACATCCCGGCCGGGCCGAGCGTGGCGAACGCCCCGTCGACCACGAAGGGAGGGACCCCCTGGCCACTGTCGGACGCGGTCTGGGCATAATAGGAACCGGCCACGCCCAAGGCCCAGGCCGGGGAAAAGTGGTAGCCCAGCAGATAGTCGAAATGGAATTCGGTGCCGGTGCGGTAATCGGTGTCGGCGTTCTGGGTGTTCGCCATCACACCGAGATTGGCCGAGATTTCGTAGGTGTCCTGATCGAACATCCAGGTAACTGATACGTTACTATCGAAGCTCCAGGTATTGCGGCCCAGGTTCAAATCGCGCCGGGCGGAATAATTGCCGCTGGGCGGCACGACCGCCTGGAACGCCAGCACCGACCAGCCCGGGCCCTGCCAGGACAAGGCCAGCGGCACCACGTACATATCCCCCGCCCCGGCCTGTTCGGTGAAACGGCCCGGCCTGGCCGCGGTCGCCCCGGTGCGGTAGTTGGAGTACATCGCCGCCGGGAACAGCGCCAAGGCATAACGCGCCCCCAGGACCCGGTAATCGGTGACCCCGATCAAACCCGGCATGTCCAGCAGCATGTCGCTGGAATCGCCACCGCCGGCGGCGTGGTAATAGCCCATGAAATTGTTGAGGTACACCCCGGCCTGGCCCAGCACCGCCATATAGAAATCCCCGTAGAATCCCGGCACGTAGTTGCTGCCGCCGAATTCCGAGGCATGGCTCTCGCACTGCCACAGCGCCAGGACGCACAGCGCCCGGAGGGCCGCCGGGCGGCGCGGGGAACCCACGGCCTGTATCAGGTTTCCGGGGCCGGCCATCCCCCCTCCCCCTCATGCCGCACATCCACCAAGGGCAGGCTTTGCCTGGGCGTGGCCACCACCGGCAGCAACAAAGTCACCAAGGTGCCCTTGCCCGGCACGCTCTGGATTTGCGCGGTGCCGCCGGATTGGCGGGCGAAGCCGTACACCATGGCGAGGCCCAGCCCGGTGCCCTTGCCGCGCTCCTTGGTGGTGAAGAAAGGATCGAAGGCCCGCGCCGCCACCCCAGGACTCATCCCGGCCCCGGTGTCGTCCACGCCGATGGCGATGTATTCGCCGGGCGGCAGTTCCGGGGCGGTTTCCTGGTGTTCCAACAGGCCCAGCCAATGGGTGTAGACGCAGAGCGCGCCGCCCTGGGGCATGGCGTCGCGGGCGTTGATGACGAGGTTGAGGATGGCGTTGCTGAAACCGCCCTGGTCGATATGGGCGATGGCGTCCACCGCCAGCGGGGCGACCTCGACCTGGACGGCCTTGCCCGCGGTCTGCCGGATCAGGGGTTCCAATTCGCGCAGCAAGGCGTTGATATTGACATCGCGGGCTTCGAGCGGCTGGCGGCGGGCCACCGCCAGCAGCGAACGGGTCACTTCGACGCCCCGCTCCGCCGCGGTCAGGGCCGATTGCACCACCTGCCGGCGTTCCATGGCCGTCAGCGGTTCGTTCAAAAGCTCCAGGCTGCCGATGACGATGCTCAGGATATTGTTGAAATCGTGGCAAAGCCCGCTGGTCAATTGGCCGATGGCCTCCAGCTTCTGGGCCTGCACCCAACGGCCCTCGGCCAGCAAGCGGTCGGAGATATCGCGGATGAAGCCGGTATAGCAGCGCTGGCCGCCCAATTCGAGCTGGGAGGCCTGGATTTCCACCGGCATCCCGCTCCCATCCCGTTGGCGGGCGATGAACCTGCGGCGGCGGCCGCTGCCCTGCTCCAGGCAGGTCCGCAGGAAACGGACGAACACGTCCTCCGGTTCGCCCGGATTGCCCCGCGGCTGGATGGCCTGCTCCAAGGGCCGGCCCCGCACTTCCTCCTGCGTGTAGCCGAACATGCTTTCGGCGCGGGGACTCCATTCCTGGATGCGGCCCTGTCCGTCCAGCACGAAATAGGCATCGGGCGAGCCCTGGATGGCGCTGCGGTAGAGCGCCTCGCGGCATTGCCCCGCCTCCCCCGGCCCGGTCCGCTCCCCGGCGTCCGGGATATCGAGCCGGACCGCGAGGATTTCCATCCCGCCCGGTCCCGCCCGGTGGGCCGCGAAGCGGTCGCGCACCCGGATGTATTCCTCCTGGCCGTGGCCGGGGCGGCAGCGGTATTCCAATTCGACCTCCCCGCCCGCTTCCAGGCCGACCAGCGGGCCGATGACCTGGGGCCAATCCTCGGGGTGGATATGCGCGGCCCAGAAGCCCGGCTCCCCACCCACCGGGAGCGGAGCGCCACCGACGGCGCGGAACCTGGGATTGGCATGGATCAGCTCCGTGCCGCCGTCGTCCCCGCGCCACAGCAGGTACATCGGCACCGGGCTGGCGTCGAAATAGCGCAGGGCTTCCGCGCCGGGGGACTGGATTGGGCTGGACATGGCTTCGCTCCTGAAGGCTGGAGGGGGGGAGCTATGGATCGATCCGGCGGGGCTGGGAATAGGAAGGGGAACAGTAACCTGCCACTGGCTTCGATGCCTCTAGGGAGCCGCGTTCGATCTGATTTTTTTTAGTAAAAATTAGAACATAATAAAAAAAATCAGTAAAATAATTTCGGCGGCTGCGACGAAAGTATAGGGAAAAATCGGCGCGGGAACGGTCGGGCCGGGCCGGCCGCGGCGGGACCGCGAGAGCGGACGGACCCGCCGCCACGCACCGCCCCGGCGCGTTCCACCGGCAACAGGAAAACGCCATGGAGAAAACACCCAAGTCCTTCCGTCCCAAGATCGCCAAGAACTTCTGCACCACCGCCCAGGCCGCCGAGAAGCTGGGGGTGTCCATCCGGACGGTGCAGCTTTGGACCGAAAGCGGTTTGCTGACCGCCTGGAAGACCGGGGGCGGCCACCGCCGCATCCCCCTGGAATCCTTGGAAAAGCTCCTGTTCCACCCCCCGCCCGCGCCGGAAGGGGCCGCCACGCCCGAATCCAGCCTGCGGGTGCTGGTGGTCGAGGACGAACCCGGCCTGTTGACGCTGTACCGCGCCCAGGTGCGGCGCTGGCCGGTGGCGACCGAACTGGCGACGGCCCAGGACGGTTTCGACGCCCTGCTCAAGCTCGGCCAGGCCAAGCCGCACCTGATGATCACCGACCTCCTGATGCCGCACATGGACGGCTTCGGGGTGCTCAAGCGGCTGCGCGGCCTGCCGGAGTTCGCGGATATGGCCATCGTCGCCGTGACCAGTCTGGACCCGGAGCAAATCGCCGAGCGCGGCGGCCTGCCGGGCGGGATTCCGGTGCTGGCGAAACCCATCCGTTTCGATGCGCTGGAGCGAATCGCGATTAAACTTGCTGTGGCCCGGCGGCTATTGCCCGCCGGGTAGGACATCGCTTCATCAAGCGCCGCCGGTCCCAGGGCCATGGCGCGACACCGGATTGAACAACCATGCACAAGATATTGGTGGTGGACGACCACCTGGATATCCGCAAGCTCATGCGGATCACCCTCGACAAGGAATACCTGGTGATCGAGGCCGAGAACGGCGACAGCGCCCTGGACATCATCCGGCACGAGCGGCCCGACCTGGTGCTGTTGGATATCATGATGCCGGGCAAGCTGGACGGCCTCGCGGTGCTGGAGGCGGTCAAGGGCGACCCGGAGTTGAACGGCACCTGCGTGGTGATGCTGACCGCCCGCGGCCAGGTCAAGGATTACGAGGCGGGGATGTTGCGCGGGGCCGACGGCTACTTCATCAAGCCGTTCAGCCCGCTGCAATTGCTGGGCTTCATCCGCAAGCGCCTGGGTTGAAGGCGGGGCCGCCGACGCGGCGGGATTTCTCCCAAGGATTCCGGGGACGCGGGCGATTCCGCCACCCGCGCAACGACCATCGATCTCCCTACCCGAGGCCATGAACAGCCCGATCCTGGTGTATACGCCCTATCTCTGGCCGTTGTGGGTGGCGGCGGGCCTGTTGGGCGCCTTGGGCTTGTATGCCTGGCGCTACCGGGAAACGGCGGCCCTGCCCTTCGCCCTCCTGACCCTGCTGGCGGCGGCGACCAACCTGCTGTACTCCCTGGAGGCGGCGGCGGCGGCGCTGCCCTTGAAGGTGCTGGCCTCGGAATGGCGTTTCGCGCCCTGCGCCTTCCTCCCCCCCATGGTCCTGGCGACCGCACGGTCCTATACCGGGTCCGGGCGCGGGTTTTCGCCCCTGGGCTGGGCCGCGCTGCTATGCGTGCCCACGCTGACCGCGCTCGCCCCGCTGGTCCCCGCCTTCCACGCGCTGTTCCGCGACGGGTTCCACCTGGAATGGCGCGGGGTCCAGCCCGTGCTGCTGTGGGAGAACGGTCCCTGGTTCATGGTTCATTACCTCTATGGCTCGCTCCTGGTCTGGACCAGCTGCGCCCTGTTGCTCGCCGCCCTGCGCTCGCCCCGGCTCAAGCGCGGCGACACCCTCTTGTTCTTGCTGGGCATCGCCCTGCCCGATGCGGTGGATATCCTGTTCCAGCTGCGCCTGCTGCCGGTGCGGGGCTTCAATTTCGCGTTCCCGGCCACCCTGTTCACCGGCCTGTGCTTCGGTTGGGCCTTGTTGCGGGGCCGGGCCTTCGAGGCCATGCCCCTGGCCCGGCGCATCGTGCTGGACAACCTGGGCGATCCCCTGCTGATCTTGGACCCCGGCCTGCGCCTGGCCGATGGCAACCGGGCGGCCCGCGCCCATTGGACCATCGGCGCCGCCGACCTGGGCCGCCCCGCCGGGGAATGCCTGCCCGCCGCCTGGACGGACCTGCTGGACGGCTACGACGGCCGGGAACCCCGCCGCAAGGAGGCCGCGATCGAACCGGACCGGCACCCGGAGCGGCGGCGGGTCTACCGGCTGGCGCTCTCGCCGATCCTGGAGCCGGGCGGCGGCTTGCTCGGGCACCTGCTGTACGGCCACGAGATCACCGCCCACAAGGCGGCGGAAACCGCGCTCCGCGATAGCGAACAACGCTTCCGGCAATTGGCCGACAACACCACCGATGTGTTCTGGGTCGCGGAATGGCCGGAGGTCAAGCTGCTCTATATCAGCCCGGCCTTCGAGTCCATCTGGGGCGTGCCACGGCAGGCGCTATACCGCGATCCCCGGCGGCGTTGGCGGGCTTCGGTCCATCCCGGCGACCGCCCCTGGCTATGGCGGCGCTGGCGCGAGCAGGTGGAAAGGGGCCAATCCGAACTCGAATACCGCATCGTCCGGCCCGATGGCGGGGTGCGCTGGATCGAGGACCGCAGCCGTTTGATCGCCGATGGCCGGGGTTTCAGGATCGTCGGCATCGCCCGCGATATTACCCGCGCCAAACAGCTCTCCGAGGAATTGGAACGCCACCGCCACCATCTGGAGGATTTGGTGGCCGAGCGCACGGCGCAGCTCGAAGAGGCCCGCCGCCAGGCCGAATCCGCCAACGCCGCCAAGGGCAGCTTCCTCGCCAATATGAGCCACGAAATCCGCACCCCGATCAGCGCGGTGCTGGGGCTGGCCGACCTGTGCCTGCAAACCGGGCTTTCCGAGCGCCAGCGCGGCTACTTGCTCAAGATCAAGGGCGCTTCGACCGGCCTGCTCGGCATCATCAACGACATCCTGGATTTCTCCAAGATCGAGGCGGGCAAGCTGGAACTGGAGGAAATCGAGTTCGGCCTGGACGAGGTGCTGGAGCGGCTGGCGGCGGTGGTGGCGGAGAAGGCGCGGGAACGCGGGCTGGAACTGGTGTTCGACGGCGTGGAGCGGGTGTCGCCCCGCCTGGTCGGCGATCCCCTGCGGCTGGGGCAGGTGTTGATCAATTTGGTGGGCAACGCCGTGAAGTTTTCCGCGCGGGGGACGGTGGCGGTGGATTTCCGCGAGGAGGCGGGGGACGGCGGCGTTTCGATCCTGCATGTGGCGGTTTCCGACCAAGGCATCGGCCTGACCCCGGCGCAATTGGACGGCTTGTTCAGCCCGTTCTCGCAGGCGGATTGCTCGACCACCCGGCGCTATGGCGGCACCGGGCTGGGCTTGGCGATCAGCCGCCGCCTGGTGGAAATGATGGGCGGGACCCTCTCGGCGGAAAGCGAATACGGGCGGGGCAGCGTGTTCCGCTTCGGCGTGCGGTTACGGACCGGCCGGGGCGGCGTCCTGCCGCCGGCCGGTGCCGCCATCGACGCGGATGCGCTGGCCGCGCCACTGCGCGGGGCCGATATCCTCCTGGTCGAGGACAACATCATCAACCGCGAAGTCCTGGTGGAACTGCTGGATGGCCGGGGCCTGCGGGTGCGCTCGGCGGAAAACGGCCTGCAAGCGCTCCGGGCCGTGGCGGCCCGGAAACCGGACGCGGTGCTGATGGATTGCCAGATGCCGGTGATGGACGGCTACGAAGCCTGTCGCGCCCTCAGGGCCAACCCGGCCTACCGCGACCTGCCCATCATCGCCCTGACCGCCAACGCCCTCGACAGCGATCGCGAACGCTGCCTCGCGGCGGGCATGAACGCCTATCTGGTCAAGCCGGTGGATCTGGAGGCGTTGTTGCGGGCGCTGGTCCAATGGGTGGGACCGGCGCGGACGGGACCGGAAGCGGCCCCGCCCGCCGCCCCCGCAACCGCTGCCGATTCCGTCCCCGCCATCGACATGGAGGCCGGGCTGCCGCGGGTGGACCATAACCGGGAACTCTATCTCAGGCTCTTGCGGAAATTCCGGAACGAACACCTGCCGGGATTCGAGGCGGCGTTCCGGGCGGCGGCGGCGGCGGGGAATTGGGAAACGGCCCGGCGCTCGGCCCATTCCCTCAAGGGCACGGCGCGGACCCTGGGCGCGGAACGGCTGGGCGACCGGGCGGCGGAACTGGAAGTCCTGGCCCGGCAAGCCGGGCCGGTGGAGGAAGCCTTGGCCGGACTGGCGGTGGAACTCGACCGGGTCGCCGCCGCGATAGACGCGCTCCCCGAGGAATAAGGCCGGCCCCCGGCGCGGGGGGCGCGGCCTGGAATCAAGCGAAACCCACGGCCAGCAACGCGCCCAGGTCGATATCGCCGCTATCGTTGGCGGGCTCGGCGGGGCGGGCGGAGCCGGTCCGCTGTTGCCCGGCCTCGTAATATTCCCCCTGCACCCAGTTCGCGCCCGCCGCTAGGCTCAGATCGGCCTGGCGGGCGGAAGCCACGCCCTCCACCACCACCTCGGCCCCGAGTCCACGCGCCACCGAGATGGTCGAGCGCAACCGCGACAGCGCTTCGGTGGTGTCGAAACGGTCCGGGGCCGCGCCGAAACCATGCGGGGTGATGAAATAATCCGGGTTGATCTCCCGCAACAAGGCGAGTTCGCTGTTTTCCGGATGTGGCTTGCGCTCGCTCTGGAGGGCGATCCGGTAGCCCCTGGCGCGGTAGTTTTCCAAACCCCGCGCCACGGCGGCGGCGGCGCGGCCATCCCACAGGCCCAGCGACACCGAGACCACCACCTGTTCCGGCGAGCGCTCGCAACGGGCCAGCACGTCCTCGAAATAAGCCCCGTGGTTCTTCTTGACCGCGATCACATAATTGGGGTTGACCGGCAGGAACAGCCGGGCGTCGTTGTCCGGCAGCCCCAGGAAATTGAGCAGATGGATGGTCCGGCACAGGCGGTCCAGGTTGATGAGGGCCGAGGTGTGCTGGGCGTTGGCGAAATCGTCCAGGGCGAAATGGGGGCTTTCCCGTTCCGCGTACAGCCTGAGCCCGGCCTGGTAGCCGTTCACCACGCCCGGCTGGGCGGCGGAGCGGATGCGTTTGAACACGGTGCTGAGGTACAAATCGCCGAAGCGGCCCTCGACCTGCCCATCCCGCAGCAGCAAGGGGGATTCGTCCAGGGCGCTTTCTTGCTTGAACAGGTTGCCGAGGTCGCGGATCAGTAGGCTAGGGAGAAACATGGGGTGGCTCCTATGGTGTTCCATGGACGGCCTCCTGGGCCGGGAGCTTCCCGGCGGGACGCGCCTTGGGAAGTGTTGCTGGCACTATAGCAAGCGCAACCATGCCTAAAAAAATAATAAAAAATCCTTCTTCAATTCCTTTTGGTTATAAAAAACCGGTCATCGGGTTGTGTTCAAGGCCGGCCTTGCAGGCGGTCCCGGAAATCGTCCAGGCCGATTTTGACGCCCGCCGCCCTCAGCGCGGCCTGTACCTCGCCCGGCGGGACGGCGCGGGGTTGGACATGCTTGCGCACGGCCAGGGCGGCGATGGCCCCCGCCGCCTGCCCGGTCAGCATGGTGATGGGTTGCAGGCGGGTGGCCCCGTTGGCGTAGCGCGACTGCGAAAGGTTCTTCTCCGCCGCGACCACGCCGTCCACGGCCAGCGGGATGAAACTCCCGAACGGGATTTCGAACGGCCCGGTGACCCAGCCCTTGGGCAGGTCGGCGGACCGGTCCAAACCCGGCTCGGCCTTCCAACAACCATGCAGGTCCACCGCGTAATCGCCCACCGCCACCGCGTCCGGGAAGCGCGCCTGTCCACGCGGCGGTTGCCCCACCCGCTTGATTTCCCCGGCGGTCAGGGTATGCAGGCCGATCAGGCGGCGGCTTTCGCGCACATAGGGGATGGGCGGCAGGTTGCGTTCCACGGCCTTGAATTCCGCCGGGATGGAGGCGCAGTTGTTTTCTTCGCGGTTATAGGGCGTGTCGTAGCCTTCGTCGTCGGCGACACCCCATTGGGCCTGGCCCGGTTCGCCCTGCATGTAGTACAGGAACTGTAGCGTCCGCAATTTGGCCTCGCATTGGATGCCCTTGCGCCGGGCGCGGTCGAACAGGGCCACCGTGGCCGGGAGGTCGTTGGCCATGTTGATCCCGGTGCGGGTGATCCGGTCCGGTTGGATGCCGGTGTAGCTCCCCGGTAGGGCCGAATCCGGCAGCCCCCGGTAGGCGTTGTGGGTGGGCCAATCGACCGGGCCGCCGGACGGGGACTTCCCGCCGTCCCGCCTGACCTTGGCGGCGAACTTGTCGCGGATGGCGGGGCCGTAACCCGGTGGTGGATGCTTCAAGCGCAAGGACTCGGGAACCCCGTCCGGGTATTTGCGGACGATGGCCACATAGGTGATGTCCTGGATGCAGGCGTCCGGGTCGGGAGGGTCGCTGGTCGCGGTGCCGGCGCGGTATGGCGCGGGGAGGAGGGCCAGCACGTCCCCGTATTCCGTGGCGTCGACGACGACCTTGGATTCCCAGGAGGCGGTGTGGTCGGTGCCCAGGCCGACGCGCTGGGCGTCGCCACGGCGGGTCGATACGCCCGTGATCCTCATGCCCTCGCGCCCGACCCCGACCACGGTCTGGCGTTGGAATAGCTCGATCTGCGGATATTGGGCCAGCATGGCGCGAAGGACGGCCTGCCCGACCCTGGGCTCGAAACAAAGCGTCTGCTCCGACCAATAGCAGGTGGCAACCGACTTCCCGAGCCGGGCGTAATGGGCCTTGACCTTGCCGATGAATTCGCCATAGATACCGGAATCGCCGAACCCAGCGCCGCCGTCCATGGTGGACACCCCCGCCGCCGTCATCTGTCCGCCGATCCAATCGGTCTCCTCGAGCAAAGCCACCCGCGCGCCCAGCCGCGCCGCCTGGAGGGCGGCGGACACCCCGCCGCTGCCGGCCCCGACCACGACCACGTCGAATTTGGCCCCCCAGGCGGGAGCAAGCATATCGACCAGGGCGAGACACAGGCATAAGCGGTGCCGGAAACGCCCGCGACACGCTGGATGTTCGGGGGGATGGCTGCCAAGGAAGGTATAGGTCATTTGCCCGCCCCGCCTGGGGATCGAATACGCTTGGACATGGCTGGGCACCCAGCCTATTCACCGGAGCGGCGATGGGGCCACCGCGCTTCATCGAGGCCGGCAATGGGCGGACCCCGCCGGGGGGTTATTCCAACCTCAAGGGGAAAGCCAGCGGCGTCGTGAATGGAAGAATGGTTTCGGTGTAATCGAAACCCGGCACCATCCACACCGCGCTGTCCCAAGGGGTGTTATCACAAACCGGGGCAGAGCCATCGCCGCCGGTATAACGGTGGCTGAGCGCGAGCAGCTTAACCGGGGAATGGGCCCTGGCTATATAGTATTTTCCCGAACGCTTGACGATCTGGTTGGTTTCCATATGCCTGGGCCAAAAATAGGGGGGACCGCCGCAATCCACGGCGGCGAAATGGGCGGCGGATTCGGGATCGGCGTCGCGGATATCGCCGTAGCTCCCGCCGGTATCGGAGGTATCCAGGCCGATGCCCGCCATCGATCGCAATGACGGAATATAAATTTCGCCCATGTCCGACATGAGGAACCCCAGGAACTGGCCGTCGTTGTCATAGGCTTTGATATTCCCCCCGGGTCCGGGCGGACCCATGGGACCGGTTTGGTCCAGGACCAGCGGCGTTTCGCCCTTCTTGCATTTCTTGCCGGCGAGGCGTATCGCGCCGGTGGATTTTTTTACACAGGTGGATAGGCTTGCCGCCGGGGCAGACCCCGGATATCCCATTAGAGCGAACACCACGGTTAAACAAAATTTAGCTATGAATTTAGCCAATTTCAGTCAACGCTGATTAATCCGATTCGGGCTGGCGCAAAAAATATCTATGCAAACTATACAAAAGAATTGAGTTCCTTCGGGCGTTTTCCCGTTGAGAGATGGTGCGCGAATTTTTTTACGAGAATCGCTTCCTCCACATATTTTCCATATTGCGTCCTGCCGCAACCTTTATTATCGCATGGCGCTCCGCAACTAACGGTGATTCCATCGCATATGTTCAGATTGTAATCATTACCATCCCAGTTGGTGACCCGGCATACCGATGGATAATCAGGGTAGGCTTTGCTACTGAAGTAAACCGCCCTTTCCCCTAAGGAGCAGAATTTTTCTATGAAATCGACTTCCTCGGCGGCGGTGAAGCCATGGGACGCCAGATTGGACTCGCTAAAAACAAAAATAATGTTTTCCTTGTCCAGTCTTTCGGACCCGACGCGCAAACGCCTCAACGCGGATTCGGAGGTCTTCTCATGGATCCAGTGAATTTCCAATTCGTCGATAAACATGACGGGATAGGTTTTCGACGCTGGATTATATCGGGGAAGAACCGGCTCTCCGAAGTAGGGTTCGGCTTCGTAAAGAAAATAATCCATCCTGGATATGAAATCCATATAATGCTTCGGCGATCTGAACAAGGAGCCTATGGTCGGCGAATTATACTGGGTTCTATATAGCTTACATAAATGCTGGGCGCTACAATTATAGGAAATAACCGATGGTGCATTCATGACTTTATTTACCTGATCATGCTTAAGAAGGCTTGCCATCCTTGACCGTATAAAGGTGGTAGGATTTTTCCAGATAACGCCGCCGGAAACCTTCGCGCTCCCCACTCTCCAAGGCGTCCATATAGGCTTTCCAAGCCTCGCCGATATACCTTGAAAACCGTAGATTGAATTCCCTACGCAGTATCGGATTGCTCTGCCATCCCTGCTTGCCCAGGCATTCGGCGAATCCTTGAGTAACCCTCGCGAACAGCCCAGGCAGGGCGTCCCAATCCCTTGGCGGCTCGGCAAAAACGGCATCGACACTACCCACGCTACGCCGCAGTTGGTTGGCATACCAATGGATGCCATAGAACTCCGTCACCGAATAGGATTGTTTGCGATCCGCCAACAACCGGTACATTTCCCCCGCCGCCGGATGGGGCATCGCGGTCAAGCCAAATAAACCATAATGCGGGTCGGCGATAATATTCCCCAGCGCATCCTTATTGGCAACGCCCAACACCAAAACCCCGCCTGGCCTCAGCATTTTCCCCATCCGCTCCAGCATCCTCTCGGGATCGGAAACATGTTCGATCACCGAATTGCAAATGATAACGTCGAAGGTTTCTGACATAGTCTGTTTGCACAGGTCCACCCCGGAAATCACCGCGTCGAGTTGATTGAATTCTAGATTCTTCCGGCACAGTCGAACCCGCTGGCTATCCAATTCGATACCATAAAGTTCGTAGCCCGCCAAACCGAAAGCGACCAATATCCCACCAATCCCACAACCCACATCGAGTATGCTACGCCCCTTGGCTTGGCCAATTCGGGTTTCGACTTGCCGCAGGATATGCTCGCCGCGCTCGATATTGCGTAGGTTATATTCCATTTGGTGGGCAATGGCCGGTGGCAGTTTTTGCTTGATTTCGGCCATAGTTTTGACTTGGGCTTTTCTGAGACTATCCGGGAGGAAAAAAGCGATCACCTCTGGATGTAGGCGGTAGGTATTAAAAGCACCTTGGCCCAAATCCTCCCTCTGTAGTACCAAAGGGCTATTAGGGAGTTCATGCGCACGCTCGGGGTCATAAAATGCGTGGATGCGCGTTCCCACCCGCAGTTCGGCCTGAAGGGCCAGCGGCAATTCGCCACTGATGAAACCATGCTTGCCTTGACCGATACCCGCCCGCTGCAAATCCTCACGGAAAATCCCAGACTCGGCGATACCAATGGTATGGTTGTCCGCGTACAGGTGGATCGACAATACCGCGTCGGGATGGAGCGGATCGTAAGCCCATCCATAAACTCCACCATCGGCACTAATGCCCTCAAGCTTGCCTTTTAACTGCTGCTCGTTCCGCATATACTTCCTCGCCCTCACCACTTCGAGTTTTGAGCATTAATAGCCTGATTAATGTAGAATCCAAGCTAATCAATTGGTAACTATATCGCTTTTTCGAAGGCCAAGGGCCGATAAAGGAAACCGTTCAGCCATTCTTTGGGTGAACTCCTGCTTGGCCTCCATGGGTTTGTTGGCTTCTATACAGCGATTCGCCAAAGTACGCCCCAGGTCAACCATTTTGAAACTCTCCTGCAAGGATAACCGCCATGCATAATACAAGGCATTTTGATCTATCCACCACTTATTGCTGGCCCCGGTAGGATCGTAGATTTTCCAGAAGTATCGGGCCACGGCGTTCAAAAACCATTCGCTTCCGGCCCCGGGCATAAATATCGAAGACGTCGCAAAAACCTTGTACCAAGGGTACTCCAAATGATGGTCTCCAGGGTTGAGCTTGACGGCCACATCAGCGTATTTGAGTTCCCGCACCCCGGCGCGTGGATCCTTGATAAAAACAGCATCGATATCGGCGATTACGGTAGGCTTCTTGGTAACCCGCAATAGGTCTCGGGCGAATAAAAACCTTGCGGTCGCATAGTAGGGCCGGGGCAAAGGAAAGGATACTCGCTCATCGGTGGTCGACAACCTGATCCAGGGTACCGCGTCCCTAATCCTGTCCAAGGCGGCGGCGCTATCCTGGTTTGGATTAATGATATGTAGGTGGATAGGCACATCACCACAGGTATGCAATACCGAACTAACAAAGTTTTCTACGAATAGCCCCACATATCTGGCATCGGCAGCAGCCAAGATAATATATTCATCTTCATCCTTGACCGGAATATCCATCGCTCCTTTGAAAGCATGCTCGTCATCGGGAGACGGTGCTTTATCCTCGCCTTTCAACAAGCTAAAACTACTACTTCCCAAGGCTAGGACGTTCAGTTCGCCTATTTTCTCATCCACCTTGGAAAAACAAGCTTCTGCCTCCTCCAACCGATCCTCGTTGAAAGCGATCAACCCCAAGTTTAACCAATACCAGGACTCGGTTGCGTCGCCATTCGATAATAGCAAGCCAAGCTTCTCTTTGGCCTCTTGAAGACCATACACACGCCTGATCAATTCCGCATGCATCAATCTCGCGGCCTTGCCAAGCGGAGAACCGGGGTCCGCATGCTCGGAAGCCTTCTTGAATAAACCCTCCGCGTGGGCATAGCTACCCTTTTCAAACGCCAGATTCGCGAGATGAAATTCTGCCCAAGCCCAATCCCCAACCGCCTCGACGGCCTGGGATAAAACCTGCATTGGCAAGTAAGGCCGCACCAAGGTCTTTTCCGGATTCAATGTGGCGCTACTATCGAACCAATATTTCGCTTCGATATACCGACCCAGTAAAACCAAACATAATCCATATTGTCTACGATAATCTTCTGCCGTTCCGTCGAGTTCGCAGGCTTTAGCGAAAGCGGGTTCGGCCAGGGAATATTGCTTCATCCGAAACAAGGCCAACGCATATGCATCCAGGCAAGCCGGGTCGTTTGGAAATTTTTCCAGGCCAAGCACCGAAACGATGAGCGAGTTTGCGGATAGCCTCTGTTCCAATAGGAGTTGGGCCATTAATTTGATCTTCCATTGCGGGCAGTCTGGGGTTTTAGCGGCGGTGATAAAATACTCAGATGCCCTGGGATAGTCGCCCATCTTATAATATAGCCTACCCACTTGGAACAGCAGTTCCGAATCGTTCACGGATAAACTGGCTGAATTAGCTTGGCAAAGCCGCATGGCTTCCTGGTATTGGCCAACATCTATGAGTTGCCTGAGGTTATCGACATCCATGGTATGAATTAGGTAAAGAGGTTAATCATTCAAAAAGGGGCATCTATGCCAGGCAAACGGGCAGGCTTCCGGCCAAAGCCGAGCCACTCCGGCATATGCCTTTAAAACGGGTGATATTCATCATCTCAAAGCCTGGCCCATATTACATCACAGTAATTTTCGAGGACACCCAATCATCACCTACCGCCACATCTATAGTGCGTTCGCCGGTTACCCCTAAGGAAATCACCAAGACACCGGATGCGTCAATCCGGCCGACAGGGTATTTTTTATCGGCGAGGACGCACGAACCCGCCACGAGGTTTTCGGTGCGTACCTCGAACGGCTCCGAAGCTTTCACGCTTGCGGGAATGATAATTCTAGGTATTACGGCTTCCGGTTGCAGGGCGGAACTGGTTTCATCTGCCAAAATCTCGGCACCGGATTGGGTCATTTCCAATATCACGGTTTCATCCACGGCAGGCTGTTCGATAGCAGCACCGACTTCCGCGCTCTCCTGCCGCGGTTCCATGGAGCGGTTTTTAGCCCGCCAGATCACCACAGCGGCACTGATAACGCCAATAACAATAATGCCTTCCAAAATCATGATCGATCTCTGTCAAAAGCCTACCAAACTTTGATAATCCCGGCTTCCAATCCCAACCTATGGATTATCTATGCCCAGGAAACTCGGCATGGCTATTTTTAGGCCATGTTCCCATTCTATGTCCAAACCATTCAATCCGATTTGAGCCGGACCTGTCTGGCGTTCAGTATCGCCACATCCACCTTGGTTTTTAGATCATATAATCCTTTGGTAGAGGATTCATAAATTCCATCAAGATCCAATTCTGGGAAGGCATAGATCGAATCAACGCTCTCGAACAAACGGGCGTTGGTATGGTGGATGATGTAGTTTTCTATACCCAGTTTACGGTAAAGGTTCACGAACTTATCGGTGGTAATGAGCGCGAAGGTGGGGATGCCATGCATGAGCGCGGCGATGCAGCCATGGAATTTCATGCTGTAGACCGCGTCCACCCCATCGAAGGCGTGCAGCAAATCGACATCGCTTTGCCGGACCACCACATCGACCCGGTCGGAATCCAGGCATTCCAGCTTTTCCACCGCGGTCAGGTCGTAATCGAGCTCCTTGCCGGTGCCGAGCATGATGAAACGCAGGGCATAGCCTTGTTGCAACAGGAAATGCACGAATTCCTTCATCTTGCAGTCGGGTTTGTTCTGGCCGCCGCGCAATACGATGCCTATGCGCTCCACCGAGGTTTTGGGTTGGTAGCGGAAATCCACGGTATCCAACAGGCTGAACACGATATCGTCGGCAAAAACCGCCTCGACATGGGGTTTGATATTCTTGTTCACCCATTCCACGCCCTCGATATCGCGGACGCAGACATTGCGTATCGCTTCCGAGCGCAGGAACTTCTTCATATTATTGCAGGCGGTTTCGTCGTAGCCGGTCCAAGTGGGCACTCCGACCCCATGGATGAATACCGGCACTTGTAGGAATTCCTCCAGGAAATATTGGTTGGCCACATCGTAGCCGGGGATCAGCAAATCGCCGCCGCCGATAATGATGGCGTCGTAGCGTTCGGCGATGGCGTCGAGGCGGCTATCCCGGTATTTACGCATCAGGGCGCCGCTCCTGCCGAGCAGGTCCATGCGGTATTCGTTCACCGGGAAAATCCGCCGGAATGCTTGCAAGAATAATTCGTCGCCGAAATTGCCGTGGCCGTAGTATCCAACGATGCCGAGTCTTTTCATGGTATAGCCTTTGAATGGAAGCCGGTTCCGCCAGGATACCGGCTTGATAGGTAAGCATTGTGACGGGGGATATTTCCACCCCCTGGATGGGAATCAGGTTTCCGGTTTGAACAGGGCGTTGAGGGCGCGTATCTGGAGCGCCTGATATTCGGCGAATACCTCCCTCGAATTCCGCTGTAAAACCTCGACCGCCGCGCCGCCTTCCGCCACCAATCCGGCGAGCCGCGCCGCGAGGCTTTCCAGGGTTTCGCAGCGGTGTTCGGGGTGGGGACTGGCGATGCCGGTGAAGCCATCGACCGTCGACAACACCCCGGTCCCGAACGATAGGGCTTCCACCGTCTTGATCTTGAGCCCGGTGCCGCCGAGCATCGGATTGAGGGCGATATCGACCTGGGCGTAGAAATCGTCCACCCGCTCCACCATCCCCAGGGGCCGGAACGGACCGAGCCCGTCCTTGGGTATTTTGCCGCAAATCGGCCCGGCCAGCAGGAAATCGGCTTGGGCGGCCAAATCCGGATAGGCGGCGAGGGCGTCCACCAGTTTCTCGAAGCCGTTCACGTTCCAGGGGTTGGAACTGGCGAGATAGCCCACGGCGACCCGCCCACGCGGCCTGGGCGCGGCTTGGCGCTTGGGAGTGATGAAACCGACGGTCTCGACCCTGGGCAGTCCCAAGGCCCGGTAATGGTCGCGCTCCTGGTCCTGGATGGCGATGACCAGATCGGCGCGGCGGAGTCCGCGCAGGTCTTCCTCGACCGTGGTGTAGAACCATTCGGGCGGCATCCCGGCCTCGATGGAACGCAGGTGGCGGTCGCCGAACACGTCGTGGGTATCGACGACCTTGAACACCCCGTCCGGCAGCGCTTCCAGCACCCCGGAGAACCAGACGTAGTTCACCAGCACCAGGCGGTAGTTCCAGCGCCGGTGCAATTCGGCGGCGAGGTCGCCGACGCGGGGATCGTACCAGTCGTCGATAGCGTAATGGTCTTCCCGCGACATCTGGCCGCCCGAAGGCAGGTCGCAGGGCAGGCTGTAGAAATAATCCCAATCGGCGGACATGTCCTCGCGCTGCTGGGGGTCCAGCCCCTCCAGCGGATAGTAGAGGAAATGCACACGGTAACCCAGGGCTTGCAGGCAGCGCCCCATGCGGTGGATGCGGGCGCTGTTGCCTTGGAATTGGGGATGGCTGGGAATCGGGGAAACGATCAGGCAATGCATGGTTCAGTGGTCCCCGCGCTCGATCTCGATATCCATCAGGGCCAAGCCCAGGCGGCGTGGATCGTCGGGGTTGATGTAGTAGGTTTCGGAATGGGTGAACAGGATTTCGGCGACGGGCCGGAAACGGGCCAAACCGGCCACGAATTCCCCGGCCAGGCCGATATCGTGTTCGCCCTGCTCGATGGCGAGTTCCAACGGTTGGCCGTTGACGAACACCCGCAGGGTATCCAGCACCCGCCGGTCGGCGACCTTGAGCAGGCGGCAGGCCAGCCGGTAGCGCCCTGGGCGGATCAAGGGGATCCGCGCCGTGGCGCAAGGCTTGGGACCGGTCCAACGCCAGCGCAAATCCTCCCAGCTCTCGGCGGGATAGAACCCCGCGCTATCGGGGATTTCATCGGCTTGCAGATGGATGCGGGCCGGGACCGCGGGGGGACGCCGGTATTCGCCGAGGTAGGCCCAGGCCGCCCGGTCCCGCGCCGCCGCGAAGCTGGCCGCCGTGGCGGCCTCCCCGTCGGCGTCGAGCAGGGCCAGGGCCAAGCCCGCCGGCAGTCCCAGGAACACCGTCTCCCGCCAATCGCGGAGGGCGGTTTCGATCCCGTCGCGGCTATCCAGCGGGGTGAGCGCCGAATCGTGCAGGAGATAGCCCGCCGCCGCCAGGGTTCCGGCCACGGCCAGCAGTTCGGCGGTGGCGGCGGTGATCGATCCCGGCCTTTCGCGGGCGATGAGCAAGGCCGGACGGGCGCTGGCCAAATGCCGCGCCGCCCCGCTTACCAAGCCCGCCGCGCCGTGGATATCGGTGAGGATCAAGCCAAGGCCCAGGGCGGGATCGAGCGCTTCGTCCAGGACGTGGCCCCGCCGCAACCGGGGCCGCGACCCCAGGCCATGGGCGATATCCCCGACATCGAGCCAATCGCGCCCGGCCCCGTCCAGCAAGGCCGGCACCGTCCCGGAATCCCAGGGACCTTGCGGCCAAGCGGCGGAACCCGCAAAACCGGGGAACAGATAGAGTTCGGCGTCGGTGTTGCGCCTCAGCCAGTCCAGGATCGGCGAGGCCGGATCGGTCGCGCAGACCGCCGCCCGCCAAGGCCCATGGATGCGGAACAAAGCGGGCAACAAGCCCAGCCCGGCCCCGCCGAAATAGGGCAGGCGGTCGGTTTCGGCCAGCATCCGCCAAGTCAGTTGGTTCGGGTTCATGCCACCGCCTCCGGTTGGTTGGGCGCGACCGGCGTCGGCGGACGCGGCGCGATGAATTCGGACACCTTCACCGCCTGCCAACACGCCTCGAAGGGCGGTTCCGCCGCCGGGGTCCCCGTGCTGAAATCGATGCCGGGCGCGACATCGGAAGGACCGCCCAAAGCCCGCTTCAGCGGTTTGAAACCGGCACGGGCGATCTCCGCCTCGATCCGGCGCGGATCGTCCAGCATGCCGGAAACCGCGGCCTCCCCGCGCACCAGATCGACCACTAGCACCCCGCCGAACGCCAGGGCGTGGTTGAGCGCCGCCAGCGCGGCCTGGAAGGCCGGGGCCGCGGGTTCGCGGGCGGCGTAGAGCGCGGCGTCGGCCCCGCGCTCCGGCGGGTTCTCCGCCAAGCGGGCGGTTTGCCCGGCGCGATAGCCATAATGGTCCAGCCAAACGGTCCGGGCCTCGGATTCGTCGCCCGCCAGCACCAAGCGGCTATGGGCCTGGGCTTCCGGCAGCAGGGCTTCCCGCGCCCAGGCCTGTCCCGGCGGCGGCGGACCGGCCCGGCCCAAGAGCGCCTGCAAGGGGCGCAACCCCAACAGCCGGTGCGGGGCTGGCACGCCCCAGGCCTGGTCGGGCCGCGCCCTGGCCTCCGACAAGGCGTCGCGGTACGCCGCCGCCGAGCGGGCGATGGCATGGCGGTCCCTGAGGAAGCGCTTGGCGCGGTGGCCGATCTCCTCGCGCAAGGCCGGGTTATGGATGGTCTCCAACAAGGCCGCCGTCAAACTCGCGTCGAAATGTTCGGACCAGGGCACCTTGACGCAGACATCGTCCGGCAATTCGGCGAAGGGGCCGTGATCGACCACCACCACGCAGGCACCGCAACCCAGGGCGCGGATCAAGGTGCCGCTGGTTTCGCCGCCGGTGGGATAGCGCAGGTTGACGACCAGGTCGGCGGCGGCGATGCAATCGAAGAACGCGGCCTCGTCCAGGTAATCGGTGACGATGACCACATCCTCCAAATCGTAATGGACGATGGCCGCGTCCACATCGAATTGGTCCGGCAGACGCGCCCCGGCCAGCACGTAGCGGAACGGCGGCAATTGGTCGCGGAGGGCGGCGAGGCAGCGCAGGACGGCGTCGATCTGTTTGGCCTTGGTGATGAAACCCAGCGAGAGCAGGACCAGTTCGGCGTCTTCGAGTCCGAGCTTGGCGCGGACCTCCTGGCGGTCCAGTCCATCCACCCGCTTGACCACCGGGGTGAGGTGGTGGGGGATGAGGTAGGCCGGGGTATCGGGGCTTTGGGCCTTGGCCTTGAAGTAGGCGAAGGCCGAATGGACCACCACGCCCTGGGCCCGCGCCAACAGGGTGCGGGTCAACGGCAGTTCGTAGAACATCGCCCGCTCGCGCCAGCGGTAGCGCTCGAATTGCTCGCCGAGCAAGCGCCCCGCCGCCCCGTACTCGCGTTCCAACAAGGCCGTATAGGCCGCGAAATCGCCATAGCGCAGGGTCGCGCAATCCATCAGGTGGTGCAGGGACACATCGTGCAACACCACCACGCCGGGCCGTTCCAGCATGATCGGCAGCATGTAGACATGGTCCGGGTTGTTGCCGACATGGTAGAGGTGGACATGGTCGGCGTAGTCCTCGGACCGGGCCAGATACTCGGCCAGGAACACCGTCGCGATGCCGTCCCAGCCCGGACCCCGGCTGGGCGCGGGGTGGTTGTCCTCCAGGACCACGGTGACTTCGAAGTCCTGGGCGTGCCAGGGCAGGATTTCGTGGGTGTAATCGGCGATGCCGTTCTCGCGTGGCGGCAGCGGCGAAAACACCGCCAGTTTGGGTTTGACCATGGCCACCACGCTAGCCGCTCCTTTTGCGGCGGGTGCCCGCGCCGGTGGCCGGGACCGCGCCGGCCTGGGTTTCCGCGTCCGCATCCGCCACCACGGCGGGAACCTCGTCCGTATCGGACCCAGGTGCCACATCTTCCACCAAGGCCGGAACCGCGTCGGCCTGGACTTCCGCGTCCACTAACGCGACCGGAGCCTCGCCCGCATCGGACCCAAGTTCTACATCTTCCGCCACAGATGGAACCGCGTCGGCCTGGACTTCCGCATCCACTAACGCGACCGGAGCCTCGCCCGTATCGCGCTCAATTCCCTCTTCCTCCACCGCGTCCGCGTCGGCGGCTCCGGGCAAGGGTTCGGCATAATACCGGGTCGGCATCCCCAGCGCGGCCTTCTTGACTTCCTGCAACTCCCGCTCGAAAGCGTCGCGTTGGATGCTGTAGAACGCCTCGAAACGGCCTAGCAATTCGCGCGCCAAGGTTTCGAAGGTGGCCGGGAACTCGGCCAGCCGCTTGTCGAGCGTGGATGTGACTTCCCGGATGCGCAGGATTTCCGTGATCAAGGTATTGGCCGCGCTCGGCCCGAACAACACCGGGCTATTGGCGAGTTCGTAGCCGCTATCCACCACCCGGACCCGTAGCGAATGCACCCGGCCATCGACCAGGTCGTAGGTCAGGGGCAATTCGAAACCGCTATTGCCGCCTTCGGGATGTTGTCCCTGCACATCCCCGCGATAACGGCTGGCCAGGGCCGTCGCGATCACCCGGTCGCCATCCAGCAACTCCACCTCGACCTCGTCCTCGGGGAAGGTCAGGTTGAACACCCAGCCGACCATCATGCCATCGCGGATACCATCGATATACCCCTTGTAGTCATTCAGCAAGGGCTTGGGCAATATCCCGATGAACTCGGACCGCGAGCGGATGGAGAGCTGGCCGGCCAAAGCGGTTTCCTGGCCCACGACCCTGGCCCAGATATTCAAGGGATAGTCGCCCCTGGGCAGGGTTTCCGGGATCACCGAAAACGTGTGCATCCCGTTGCCCTTGCGCTGTTTCACCAGGTCCAGGGAAAATCCGTCCGCCAGCGTCCTGGCGATCACCACGCCATTGCAAATCACCTCCACCTCGACCGGGTCGTAGGGTTTGCCGCTATCCCAAGCCCATCCCTCGAAACCTTCGCTACCCAGCGATTGCAACTCGCCTTCTATCGTGGATTCCATCATTCAAATACCTTGCTTAGATTTATATGCACTCAACGTGGTATGCCATCGTCACCATGTTTCGCGATATATTCATCGGAATCCAACAGCCCGTCAATGACATCCCGCCAATCATTTTCCAGAAGGCCGATGGCCAAATCCTTGATGGCCTCCCGGTTGGGTACGGTTTCCCCGAGGAATTTCTTGCGCCATTTGCGGGCGATCTCGTTCGGGGTATCGTTCATGAGCATTTTCTCGCGATATTCGTCCGACCGGCACATTTCTTTGATAATCTCCCGGACCGAGAAATTACCGTTGGTAAGGTTATCGACACACCAATCGAAACCTTCCGGGTCGCTGTCGCGCGCCAATATCGAACCATAAATCTGGCCAGCGACCTTGCTGGCTTGGTTGAACGTCATTTTCTTGGCCATTAGAAACCCCTATCGTAGGATATGGTTGGATTTCCCCATGGCGGGTCATCGCCATGGGCGGGAAAAAACCGAGGGAAGACGGCTCCGGTCAGGGACGTTGGATCAATTCGGCCAACCTGTGGGATATCCGTCCGCCCACCGGGCCTGGCGAATAGTATTGGAGGATATATTCACGCGCCGCGGTGCCGCGGGCGCTATAACGGGGATAATCCAGGAACACCGCCCGCATCTTGGCGGCGGCGCCGTCGATATCGGGTTCGGCCCAGGATTGCCCCTCGCCGCAGGGATATTCCGTTGCGCCGACCGCCACCATGGCGTGCGGCACGGGGATTCCCGTGGCCTCGCTGAGGTAGTCGGCGCTGCCGGAATAATCGGTGGCGATCACCGGCTTCCCCATCAGCATGGCCTCGGCCAGGGTGCGGCCGAAACCCTCGGCCCGGTGCAGGGACACATAGGCGTCGCATACCTGCATCAGCCCCAACACCGCCCCCTTGTCGAGGGTCGCATCGAGCAGGACGATCCTCGGGTCTTGGGTGCGGGCCTGGTCGATCAAGGCCCACAAAGGGGAATCGTGGACCGCGTTGGACACCTTGAGGACCAGGTTCACCGGTTCGTCGCCCTGTGGGAAAGCCCGTAAAAACGCCTCGACGCAAGCCTCGGGGTTTTTCCGGGCCGGATAGGACATGAAATCGAACACGAACAGGAACAGGAAACGCGCCTCGGGCAGGCCGAAATCGGCCCGCGAGCGCTCTTCCCGCTCGTCGATGGTCACCACCATGGGCATGTGCAGGACCGGCACGGGCGAGTCGGCGGCGAAGGCCCGCAAGGTGTAATGGCTGGAAGACCAAACCTCGTCCACCAGGCCATAGACCTTGTGCCAATCCCTGGGCCATTCCGGCAATTCCCACGGCCAGCAACCGATGACATAGGTGTTCTGGAAAATATCGGGCCGGTTCAGCCAAAACGCGGCGGTATCGAACGCGGTCATGCAGATCAAGGTGATGGGATAACGCGGATGGGCGGAAAGGTGCCGCGTCATCGAAAAATCCATTTGCCGGATTTCCTTGCCCGGCTGGCGGTTCAAAATACAAAAGGGAATACCGGCCGATTCCAAGGCGCGGGTAATCATCCGCACATCCTCGCCTATGCCGAGTTCGCCCATGGCATAGCCGACCAGGTTGACCCCCAGACGGGCCGGGTCCAAACCGGCCAAATGGGGTTTGTAGGAGGCGCCGGAAGTATCCGGGCCGTTATCGAACAAACCCTTGGGTTGGAAGCCGGGCAGGGGTTTCAGATTGGAATTCAGGATATCCCATAGGGGTTTGAGCTCGGTCCCGGCATAGAGCTTGTCGTAAAGCAGGGAGCGCAATTCGATGCGGCCCTCGCGGGTGGTGATATCGATCTTCTCCCGCAGCCCATTTTCCGCCAGCCACAAATACCACATGAGGCGCGTGACGGGTGGATTCAAATCCCCTTCCATATAAGGGACCGGCTCGCACAGGCGGATGGCGTGCGGCAAGCGGATATATTTGAAATAATGGTGCTTGCCGAGACCATGGATATAAAACCAAGCGACATAGCTTTCCCGCTCCGCCCGTTCCGCCAGGTTGAAGGCGGCGGACAAATCCCGCTGCCAAGCCCATACCCCATACATCAGGCGGCTGATGGGCATGGAAACATCCTGCTGCACATGGGGTGACGGGGCTTCGATATAATCCAGCTCGGCCTCGGTCAGCAGGGAAAACAAATCGTATTCGACCACGCCGTAGATGAAATACCAATAGGAGAAGCGCTCCCAATCGATACCGTTTTCGCCGGCGCAGACCTCCCGCACATCCTGCCTGGATTGCGCCAGGAAACGCATGAGCCGGGTGATACCGAGGCCGTTCCATTCCCCGACGACCTCCTGGACGATGGCGGCATATCCAGGGTCGAACCAAGGGGTATCGGGATATTCCCGGCGCCCGAACGCCAACCACCACGCCACGAATTCCTTTTTCGCCTCTTCGGCGGAGCCGTTTTCGGCCAGCAGTTTTTCCCGCACATCGCCGCGCAGCAACCACAGGAGATTCATATCCCGGTTCAATACATCGCTGTCGCGGGCGTCCGTAGGAAGCTTGGATTGGAGCTTTCCGCTTGGGTTTTTATGCATTTTGAGCTGGATGGGCGCGTGTTTCTTCGATACGGAGGAGCGGACCGGAACGCGCGGAGGATTGGAGAGATGAAGCCGGGTTTTTTCCCCAGGCCGCCAGCTCGGCTTGGATGGCTTTTTCATTCCTTAACTAATCCGTAATAGTGGTGATTGTGCTGGATTATAACCACCGACCGGTCATTGGATTAGGTCATTTTATTATTTCCATATGTCCTTGCTTGAGCCTGGCTTACAATCCCGGTTGACAATTGGCCCGTACCGCGCTGTCCCGGTGTTTTATGCCCAGACGCGCTGGAATTGCCGCATGGTTATATGGAGAACCCCGGCGGATATGGCCGTATGATTTCCAACGCAGTTTAATCAGCCGAAAATAAGATGTCCACATCCTCTGTTTTATTGGATTCCTCCCGCCGGGAAAAAGCGCCGCATGGAATGGGCGCGCCGATAGGGCGGGTTTGGCGATACCCCGTCCGAAACCGTGGGCCGGCGGCGGTCCCGGCGCGGGTCCGTCCATGGCCCGCCTAACCGGCAGGGGGGTCGCCCTTCACCCAGTGATGGATGAGCCGTTCGAGTTCGTCGGTCTGCGCCTCGGTCAGGCTGGCGGCCTTGAGGGTGATCTTGATGTGCTTGCCGCCGCGGACCAGGGAGCCGACCTTCTGCCCATGGCGGCTGAACACGACCTCGGCGGGCGCGGCGGCGCGTCCCGGCCCCAGGGCGTAGCGCTTGATCTGCGGGATCAACATATTCTGGGCCAAGGCACCCGATTCGATCAGGTCCAAGGCCTTTTGGGTGGCGTCCCGGTAGGCCCCGGCTCCGTCCTCCACCGAACCGAACAAGCCCTTGAGGTTATCGGCGGAAGTGCGGTGGATCAGGCGGGGATTCCGGTCCAGCCGCGCCCGCAGCCAATCCGGCAGGTCGAGGAAGGCCAGATAGCGGTAGGTATCCTTGCGGTCCTTGTTGAGATAGCGCGCCAGCTGGCTGGTGGTCTTGAAGCGCTCGCGCAGGTTGCCCAAGGCCAGGGCGACCTCGTAATCGCTCAAGTCCTCGCGGTCGATATTCTCGACCAGGGCCATCAGGGCGGCTTCCTGGTCGGCCAGTTCGCGCACCACGGCGTCGATATGCTGATGCCCGGCCAGTTTCGCCGCGCGCCAGCGGCGCTCCCCCACCACCAATTGATAGCGCTCCCCGTTGCGCCGCAGCACGATGGGCTCGATCACGCCCTGGGTGGCCTGGATCGATTGGGCGAGTTCGCGCAGGCCGGCCTCGTCGAAATGGGTGCGGGGCTGCCAGGGATTGGGGTCGATCAAATCGACATGGATTTTGCGGGCGGCGGCCCCTTGCGGCGACGGGCCGACATCCGGCCCCAGCGCTTCCTGGTGGGCTTGGTGGAGACCGATGGACTCCTTGGATTTGGCCGCCAGCTTTTCGAGCGGGGACAGTTTCTTCGGGGCGGGCGGCGCGGCGGTGTCGTTATCGGACATGGGCTGGGTTCCGGGATCAGGCGGCGTCGCCGTTCTTCTGCAAGGCCAGGGTTTCCGAGAGATGGGCCGCGAGCCGCTCGTAATCCTGGGTCACCCGTCCGTCGCGCTCGATCTTGCGGATCGGGCAACGCGAGACGCTGGCCTCGCCCACCTTGGTGCTGGAATGGATCACGATGGGCAGGATCGAACCCACCATGTCCTTGGCGGATTGGGCGATGGCTTTGCAGGTGCGCCTGCGCTCGTCGTGGCGGGTCAACAGCACGCCCAGGTTGGCGAGTCCGGGATTCAAGGCCCTGCTCATGCGGTGGATGAAGGCGTGCAGGTCGGTGACGCCGTGCAAGGGGTATTGGGAATTGGTCTCTATCGGGATCAGGTAATGGCTGGCCGAGGCGATGGCGTTGCCGGACAACAGCCCCAGCCGCGGCGGACAATCGATGATGATGATATCGTAGACCGAGCGCAGCGGCTCGACCCTGGCCGCGAGTTCCTTATAGGGCTGGGGCGAATAGGCCCGCAGATGGTCCTCGACATGGTCCAGCGACAGGCTGCCGGGAATGAAATGGGTGTTCTTGAAACCGGGATTGACCTCGGTCTGGATCGCGTCGGCCACGGCCTCGATGGTTTCGCCCTTGAACAGGATGGCGGCGTTGACGCCCAGGCTGGCCGGATGGGCGATACCGAGATGCAGGCTGGCGTTGGCCTGGGGGTCGAGGTCGATCACCAGCACGTTATGCCCGGTCAAGCCGAGTTCGGCGGCGAGGTTCACCGCCGTGGTGGTTTTCCCGACCCCGCCCTTGTGGTTGGTGATCGCGATAACGGGCGCGAGGCTGGACGGGGTCATAGGGATCGCTGTTTGTGGATGATGCGGGTCAAAATAACAGCATATTCATCCGTGTCAACCTTCCCCGCCCACCGCTTTGCCAAGGTGTGGAATTTTTCCACACTTTTCCTCGATCCCCGGCGCGGGGTTCGCCCCTTGCGCGGCTCGGCTTGCTTGACGACGTTTCCAAGCGGGTACTCCCAGCACGGCTTGGAAATCGGCGGCAACCAGCACAGTGTGGAATTTTTCCACAGCCATAACCGCGACCGGGGATGGCACACGCTGCCAGCGGGCTTGACAATCAAACGCCCGATTTACACAATCGGTTTCAATCGCTTGATTAAGCCCATCCGCCACGAGACCCGTCCTTGACCTCTCTTGCAACCAGCCTCCCGGACGCCGCCCGCAGCCGTTTGGTGCGGGCGGCTTTGCGCCTGTTCGCCGAAAAGGGCTACGAGGCCGCCACCACCCGCGAAATCTCGGAAGCGGCGGGGGCCAATATTTCCGCCATCCGCTATTACTTCGGCGACAAGGCCGGGCTGTACCGGGCCGCGTTCACCGAACCCCTGGGCGAATTGCCCTGCCATGCCAACCGGACGTTGTACGCCAGCCTGCCCTTGGCTGCGGCCTTGCGCCTGCTGCTCAAGGATTTCCTGGAGCCTTTGAAGCGGGGCGAGGAAATCCGCTGGGTGATGAAGCTGCATTTCCGGGAAATGATCGAACCCACCGGGGCATGGCAAGAGGAAATCGACGCCGAGATCAAACCCCAGCACGAAGCGCTGTTGGGGCTGTTGCAGCGGCGCTTGGGCCTGGAACAGGCCGATGCCGACACCCACCGGCTGGCTTTCGCCATCCTGGGGATGGCGGTGCATTTCTACGTGGGGCAGGACGTGGCCGTGGCCCTCTTGCCGGAACTGCTGGACAGTTCCGCCGCCATCGATGTGTTGGCGGAACGGCTGGCCGGCTACGCGTTGTCGATGATCGAGGGCGAAGCCCGCCGCCGCGCCGGGGAGCCGCTCCATGGCGCGGCTTAAACCCCTGGGCCTGGCCCTGCTCCCGTCGTTGTGGTCGGGCTGCGGCGGCGGCTTGATCGCCACGGTCGGGCCGGATTACCAAGCCCCGGCCCCGCCCACCGCGCCGCGTTGGCAGGCGGAACCGCCCGTCGCGCCCCTGGCCCATGGCGGCGATCCGGCGGCGCTCGGACGCTGGTGGGAAGGCTTCCAAGACCCCGCGCTCGACCGTTTCCTGGCCGCGGCCCAGCGGGAAAGCGCCGACGTGGCCGAGGCCCGCGCCCGCATCGAAGAAGCCCGCGCCGGGCTGGCCGGGGCCGAGTCGTCCGGCTTGCCCCGCCTCGATGGCAGCGCGGATATTTCCCATTCCAACTTTTCCTTCGGCGGCCCGCCCTTCATGCGCGACCAATACCAGATCGGGCTGCAATCGAATTGGGAAATCGATTTGTTCGGCGGCATCGCCCGCCAGCGCGAGGCGGCGGACCGCCAAGTCCAGGCCCGCGCCGCCTCCTGGCACGCCGCGCGGGTGGCGGTCGCGGTCGAGGTCGCCAACGCCTATCTGAATTACCGGCTGTGCGAAGCCCTGGTCCGCTTGGCCGAGGCCGACGCCGCCTCGCGCCGGGAAACCGCCCGCCTGACCGATATCGCCGGCAGCGCCGGCCTGCGTGCACCGGCCGATGTCGCCCTGGCCCGCGCCAGCGCCGCCGATGGCCAGGACGGCCTGCTGCGCCAACGAGGGCAATGCGAACGCGCCATCAAGGGTTTGGTGGCCCTGACCGGCTTGTCCGAGCCCGAGGTCCGCCACCGCCTGACCGCCGTCCCGGAACGGGTGGCGCGGATGCCCAGCCCGCCGCCGTTCCGGCTGGATGGCCTGCCGGCGCGGGTTTTGATGCAGCGGCCCGATGTCGCCGCCGCCGAACGCGCCGTGGCCGAGGCCAGCGCCCGGATCGGGGTGGAACAGGCCAAGCGCTTCCCCAAGCTGAGCCTGTCCGGGAACATCACCCCCAGCCTCCAGAGCATCAACGGCGCGGCCCTGGCCCTGGCCCAGACCTGGTCGTTCGGCCCGACCCTGAACCTGCCGCTGTTCGATTGGGGCAAACGCGCCGCCGACGTGGAAGCCGCCCAGGCCGGCTACCAAGCCGCCCTGTCGCGGTTCAAGGCCACGGCCCGGACCGCGGCGAAGGAAGTGGAAGAAGCCCTGGTCCGCCTCCACAACGCCGGACAACGCCTGCCCGAAGCCCGCGCCGCCGCCGCGGGCTACCGGGCCAATTTCCGCGCCACCGAACAGCTCTACCAAGTCGGTTTCGGCAGCCTGATCGACGCCGAGGCCTCGCGCCGCCAAGCCCTGGCCTCCGAGCGGGCGGTGGCCGAATTGGAACAGGAATACGCCGCCGCCTGGATCGCCCTGTACCGGGCGGCGGGCGGCTCCTGGGAAGACCGGCCCCCGGTCCCCGCCACCGCCTCCCCCGGAAACGACGCATCGTGAGCAAGGCAACGCTATTCCGCCTCCTCCTGGCCTTGGGACTCGGCACCGGACTGGGCCTCGGCCTCGGGCATGGCGATCCGCCCGCCCCGGCCATCCCCGCCCCCGCGCCCAAACCCGCCCTCAACGTCGAGGCCGTGCGCCCCGAATTGCGCGAACTGCCATTGACCCTCGCCGCCAACGGCTCGGTGGCGGCCTGGCAGGAAGCCATCATCGGCGCGGAGGTGGGCGGGCTCCGGCTGGTCGAAGTCCACGCCCAGGTCGGCGACAGCGTGCGCAAAGGCCAGGTGCTGGCGGTGCTGGACCGGGAACGGGTCGCCGCCGACGTGGCCCAGGCCCGCGCCGCGCTGGCCGAGGCCGAGGCCACCCTGGAGGAAGCCCGCCTCAACGCCGGACGGGTGCGGCGGGTGGTGGACTCCGGGGCGCTCAGCGACCAGCAGGTGGGCCAATACCTCACCGGGGAAAAAACCGCCGAGGCGCGGGTGCGTTCGGCCCAGGCCCAGCTCGACCAGCAATCGCTGCGCCTGCGCCATGCCCAGGTGGTGGCGAGCGACGACGGGGTGGTCTCCAGCCGTAGCGCCACCCTGGGCGCGGTGGCGGCGGAAGGGCAGGAATTGTTCCGCCTGATCCGCCAGAACCGGCTGGAATGGCGGGCCGAAGTGACCGCCGCCGAATTGCGGCGGCTCCAACCCGGCGTCGCGGCGCGGGTGGCGGTGCCCGGCACCGCCGAGACGGTCGGCAAGCTCCGCGCCGTGGGACCGACCCTCGACGACCAAAGCCGCAACGCCCTGGTCTACGTGGACCTGCCGGACGCCGCCGCCGCCGGGTTCAAGCCGGGGATGTTCGCCCACGGCGAATTCCAACTCGGCACCCAAACCGCCCTGGCCGTGCCGCAAACCGCCCTGGCCCTGCGCGAAGGCTTCAGCTACGTGTTCCGGCTACAAGATGAAAACGGCGGCATCGCCCGCGTGGCCGAGGTCAAGGTGGCACTGGGGCGGCGCGACGGCGCTTGGGTGGAAATCTCCGGCGCCATCGGCCCCGGCGACCGGCTGGTGGCGGCGGGGGCGTCGTTCCTGGCCGATGGCGACACCGTGAGGGTCGTGCGCTAGGCGCGTTTCCGGTATACGGCCGGTTAATCTGCCAAGACCGCACCCCCGTTCCAAAAATGCCCTGGCACCGGGCCGGTCCGGCCTCCGCAATCCAGGCGATAACGCCGGACGAGACCCGCATCACAGAATTCCCGCCCCGCCCACCTAAGCTGCGGATTAAACGATCTCCATCCGCGGACGGGGGCCAACCCACCACGGGCGGCGCATCCTCCCAGGTCCAAGGAAGCCCCACGGAGGCGGGACCGTTGGCCGGACCCTCCGCGCCGACCGGGATTCCGCGCCCGCTTGGGAAACGCCCCGTCCGCGCCCTTGCCGAGCGCTTCCCGTGGCCATCCATTCACCGTCGGTTCCAAGGTTCATCGGGCTATCGATCCTCCTGGCCCTGGATATCAGCATCGCCGCCGATCCCGCACCCGCGCCAAAACCGCCTCCCTCCGCTTCCCGGCCCGCGCACCTGTTCGAATGGCTGGGCGCACGGCATGGCGTCCACTTCAGCGTGGCCCCCGGACTCGACCGGGATTTTCCGCCCGGAACGCCGACACCGGGAAATCCGGCGGAACTCTGGTCGATCCTGGCGGATTACAACTATGTCGCCGTCGCGGATGCCGCCGGCAAGACCCGGCACATCATCGTGAGCAGCCGCAAACGCGATGCCGATGAAACCGCTCCGCGCCCCCTTTTACCGGGCGACCGGGACGGTTTGCTTTATTACGAACCCGGCGATGCCCCGCTGCCGGAGCGATACCGGGATTTCCCGCCAGGCTCCGTCGTCGAAATCAGCCTACGGGCCGCGGCATTGGCCGATATGGCGGCGGGCGCAACCCTCGCCCTGGTTTTGCCGACAGGACATTTCGAAGTGGTTTACGAAACCCGCGCCGACCGGTCCGATGGCGGTTTCACTTGGTATGGCCGCCTCGGCGGCGACGGCGGGAACCATTGGGTCATCCTGGACCTCGGCGGGGAACGCATCCAAGGCCGCATCGAAACCCCGGTCGGGGTTTACACCATAGATTCCGTGCTGGGCCGCCAATGGTTGATCGGGGATGGCTCCCTATAATCCGGCCGTCCCCGGTCTTGGATATCGTTCCGCGGTTGGTGGAAACCCAGTTCCAGGACGGACAAGGATGGACCGGCTCAATCAGGGAGGATGGGCCTGGGCCGGGTGGAGGCTTGGTTTGGGGGTGACAACGCTTTGGTTCCACCGGTCGGAGCGATGGAGGAACACAGGATTTGTCGCTCGCGGCGGCGGGACATTCTACGGAGGTATCGATCCGGCCCGCCGGGGATGGAAAAGGGCCGCGCGGTCGCGTTCCGGAAAGGCCGACCTTATCCTGGGACAAGGCCGGCACGTCGCCAAAACCCCCTTAATGGTGGATGGCGGCGGGAGTATCGTGATGGATGTGGGTCGGCAGGATATAACCGAAATAACCGGCCACGATGGCGGTCGCGGCATGTAAAACCGCATCGATCCCATAAATCGGGGCCAAACCGAACAACATCCCGGTGGCCGGGATGAATCCCAATACCGCCAACGCGGCGAATAAAACCGCATTGGCCTTGGCGAAGGCTATCGAGGCCATATCGCTTTTCGCCGCCCAAATACCCCACAGCCCTAGGCCGAGGTGTACCAGGTTATGGGTCACATTGACCGGGAAAATCCCCAATAACCGACCATATCCCGCCACCACCTCCAATCCGGTGGTATCGGCGATAGGTTGGACCAAAATGGGGAAAAATCCCAAAACACCGATCACGGCATAGATCGAACCGAAAATACGGGCGAATTTCTGGAACGGGGTCATCATATACCTCCCTGCATTAGCGTCGGACTTAGCATAAACACGGCAGGATGGTCCGGACCATCCTATCCCAATAGGAGCGGTTCTTTACCCGGCCAAAACCCCATGGCCCGGACGGGAAAACCTTCCTTAACGGGTTGGAACCGGTCCGCGCGCCCCCGTTCAGATATTTTACTGTCGATCCGTAACCATCCCTATGCGCCGGGTCCCGGAAAACCCGGTATCCCGCATTCAAAGCGGCCGGGTCTTTTCCCGCCCCGCACCGAGGGCTTGGAACGGGCGGCGGTGGCTGCGGGACCGGACCCCGCAAGCTCATTTCCGGTCCACGGGCCGGTCGAGCTGGGCGAGTTTGTCGCCGGGCATGGCCTCCACCAAGGCTTCCCAGTCTGCGGGCATCGTCCCCCGCCGATAGTCGCGGTGGTGGTATTTGCTAAAGGATTCGGCGAGGAATTCCCGGCCATTATGGGCCGCGTAGGGCGAAAGATGCCGGTCGGTCCACGCCCCATCGACGCCGTGCGAACGCATGAAAGCGTCCAGCCGGTCCAAGGCCGCTTCGCTGGTCAGCAAATGGCCGATCTCGTGGCGGATGGTGTTCTGCATCACCCGCTGGATGACCTCGACCCGCGTGGCCGGGGTGTAATGCCGGTAGTCGTTGGAACCGATGTTATAGGCGGTCCCGGCCTTCGCCTCCGCGACCAGATCGTCGACGGACGCCTTGCCGATCAAGCTCTTGGCGTACTGGGACACGCCGAACGCCAGCAAACGGTGGTTGATCCAGGCCCGGCCCTGGGAGTTGGAGACATCGGAAACCAGGATCGCGGGTCCGAGCGCCCGCAACACCGCGCCGACCGCGGACGGCAAGGCCTGGACCTCGTCCGCCAGCAGGCCGACCACGATCCGCAAGCCCTGGGCCGCGATGGAATTCCCCGATAGCCTGACCGGCCTGCCCGTGGCCAGGCCGGCGGGCGGCGGGATGAGCCTGAATCCCGTTCCCGCCAGCCTCCGGTTCAAAACCTGGGCGTCGGCCCGCCTCAAGGCCACGGGCACGAAGGCGGCGATGGAGCGCGGCGAGGTGCCGGGCGGAACGGTTAAGGTTTCCCCATCGCCCAGGCCCGGAGCGGGGGATGGAAAACCGGCTTGCGAATCACCGGGATGCATGGTTATCCATTCGGATGGATGCGAGCTATACCGCGCCTATCCTCCATGAACCGGATACCCGGCAGGATCGATATAAGAGGGGAATGAAATGGGCTGCACCGTCCTGGGATATCCCCTATCGGACCGGGACGGATCGCGCTTGCCGCACCGCCGGGCCTTGCCGAGAGTATAGCCAAACGGGGATTTTCCACGGTCCAGGTGGCGGCGGGCGGGAAACCAGGGGATAGGGTAGGGTGGGGTGGGGTGGGGTTTTCCACCCGCGGCCAGCGGCCAAACGGATGGATCAGTTCGTTTCGGGCAAAGGGTTCAACCCGCGCCCAGGCGGGCGGCGGGAACCGCGGCCAGCGTCTCGGCGACCCAGCGCCGAGACAGCGCCGCCATGCCGCCCGCGTCCAAGCCCGCCGGGAGCAGCGGCCCGTAGGACAAGCTCAGATCGATTCGCTCCAGGCGCAGGATGCCCAGTAAATGCGGCACGAATTCGTCCTCGCCGATGAAGGGTGCCGCGGTTTTGGCCGGGCCGGAATACCCCAAGGCCACCGCCTGTACCCCGACCCCGGCCAGACCGGCGGGCTGGAACAAACGGCCATGGAAGCGCAGCACCCGCTCGCCGGGGGTGGTGGTGCCTTCCGGGAACAGCATCAAGCGCTTGCCCTGGCGCAGCCGCCACAGCATCAATTCCGCCGTGGCGGCGGTTTGGGCGGCGTCGCCACGCTGGACGAACAACGTGCCGATCCGCTTGGCGAGATAGCCCATCACCGGCCAATCCGCCACTTCGGCCTTGGCGACGAATTGGCCCCGGCACTGGCCGCCCAGGGCGATGATATCCAGCCAGGAGATATGGTTGGCGACCAGCAAGCGGGCCGCCGGATCGGGAGCGCCGGTGATTTCCAGCCGCACATTCAGGATGCGGCACACCGTGCGGTTCCAATGGACGACGATATCCTCGCACAGGCCGGAGGCCCGCCGTCCCAACAGCCACCGCAAGCCCGGCATGACCGCCCCCGCCAGGACCACGCCCAGCAGGAACATGGCGGCGATGCCCGCGCCCTTAAGCCAGGGCAGGCAGCGCCGCATGGGCGTCTCCGGGCCGGGGACCGATGAAGCGCCGTTCGTAGCGGGCCTGCAAGCGCGAGAGGTCGAGCAGGATGAACACGTCCATCACGTTGAAATCCTCGTCCCAGTAAGGCTCGCCGCAAACCCAACACCCCAGGCGCAGATAGGCTTGCAGCAAGGGCGGGATGCCGCTCTCGTCGCGGTCGCAGCGCCGGTCGGCGGGCACCGGGATCCGCGGCGTGGCCCAGAGCCGGGCCGGGCCGAATTGCTCCGGTTCGATCCGGCGGTAAACGGCGTCCACCGCGAAACCGCTGGGACCGGGCGGGATGCTGGCGCAACCCATCAGGTAATCGAAGCCACCCTCGGCGACATAATCCGCCAAGCCGTTCCACAGGGTGCCCAACACCACGCCGCCGCGCTGGGCCGGATCGACGCAGGTGCGGCCTATTTCCAAGAACCGGCCCGGCAAGGCGCGGATGGCCCCGAGGTCGAATTCCCCTTCCGAATAGAAACGCCCCAAACGCCGGGCCTGGGTATCGGTCAATAACCGGGTACAGGCGGCGATGGCCCCGGTCTGGGTATCGCGCACCAATAAATGGTCGCAATAAGCATCGATTTCGTCGCAGTCCAAGCCCTCGATAGGGGTATGCAGCCGGGCACCCATTTCCCCGGCGAAAACCTGGTAGCGCAAAGCCTGGGTGGCGCGGATGGTGGCCTCGTCGCGGGCGATTTCGGCGACGAAACGGCGGGGGCGGGATTCTCGATTCGGGCGGTTGGCCGACATGGGGATTTCCTCCGGGTGGAATCGGGAAACGATACGCATGGCTTATGATGGCAATATTGAGGCGGCGTGACGGATTGATGAAGGAAACCCGCAATCCGGAGGGTGTTTGATATGGATAGGCGGCGGGGCAAAAATATCCTATCCCTCCGCGTCGATATACCAGCGCATCGGCGGGATATTATTCCCGCCTTCCGAGGCTGGATACCGAAAAGCCATAGGGCGGGCTAGCGATAGCCTGACCCGCCGTCCACCATGAATGGCGGGACTCGACCCACCCCAGCAAGAGCGAAAAAGCACCAGGACGGTTAATCCTGGTCGTGGCCGTGCAGCTTGGTCAGGACCGCCATGCTGCCCGCCACGATCAGGCCGAAAACCACCACGATGGCATTGGCCGACAACTCCACCTTGATCATCAAGGCATAGAGTCCGAGCATCAGCAGGATGCTGAGGTTCTCGTTGAAGTTCTGCAAGGCGATGGAATGGCCCGCGCCCATCAGCGTATGGCCGCGGTGCTGCAACAAGGCGTTCATGGGCACCACGAAATAACCGCCCATGGCCCCGATCAAGGCCAGCATCGGCAGGGCGACCCGCCAATCGCTCACCCAGGCCATCGCCGACACCACCAAACCCATGGCGATCCCCACCGGCAACACCCGCACCGAATGCTCCAAGGGCACCGCCTTCCCGGCCCAGGCCGCGCCGAAACCGATCCCCACCGCCACCACGGCGGTCAATTGGGTGGCCTGCTCCAAACCCAGGTGCAAAGCCGCCGCCGCCCACATCAGGACGATCAGGCGCAAAGTGGCCCCCGCGCCCCAGAACAAGGCCGTCACCGCCAGCGACACCTGCCCCAGCGGGTCTTTCCACAACTGCACGAAGCAATGCAGGAAATCCTTGAGGATGAAGCCCAGGCTGCGGCTGGGCAGTTTATGGTCGATGGGCAATCGCGGGATATAGAGGTTGAACAAGGCCGCCAGCGCGTAGAAGCCGAGCATGGCGGCGATGGCGAATTCGGCCACGGTGTCGATGCCGAAATTGAACGGCAGCCCGGCCAGGAGCCGCGCCGCTTCCGCCCCCACCCGGTCGCCGATCAACAGGCCGCCGATGATGGCCCCCAGGATGATCGCCGCCACCGTCAGCCCTTCCAGCCAGCCATTGGCCCAGACCAGTTTTTCCGGCGGGAAATATTCGGTGAGGATGCCGTACTTGGCGGGCGAATACATGGCCCCGCCCACGCCGACCACGGCATAGGCCAGCAAGGGCGGCACGCCCATCAGCATCCCCAGGCAACCGGCGATCTTCACCGCGTTGCTGACGAACATCACCCGGCCCTTGGGCAGGGCGTCGGCGAACGGTCCGACGAAGGGCGCGAGGACGATGAAGGCGACCACGAAGCTTTGTTGCAGGACCGGGGTTTGCCAGGAGGGGGCTTGTTGCTCCCGCAACAGGGCGATGGCCCCGAACAGCAGGGCGTTGTCGGCCAAGGAGGAAAAGAACTGCGCCGCCAGGATGGTGAAGAATCCCAAACTCACAAGGCCCCCGCGTCGGCGCGGGCCTTCAGCACCATTTCGGCGAATTCGCGGAACACCCCATGGCCGCCCGGACGGCCCAGCACGATATGCGCCGCCGCCTTGACCTCGGACAAGGCATCGCCGGGACAGGCGGTCAGCCCGACCACGGCGAAGGCGGGCAGGTCGTTGACATCGTCGCCGACATAGGCGACTTCCTGGGAGTGCAGGTTGAGGCGCTCCAGGATGGCTTTCACCGTCGCGGCCTTGTCCTTGGAACCCAGGTGTAGCTCGGTGATTTGCAGCTTCTCGGCGCGGCGGGCCACCGAGGGCGACAGTTCCCCGCTGACGATGCCGGTTTCGATCCCGGCCAGCAGCCGGAGCCGTTCCACCGCCATCCCGTCGCGGATATTGAAGCGTTTCAGCTCCTCGCCATGCTTGGAGTAATAGACGCCGCCGTCGGTCAGGACACCGTCGCAATCGGTCAGGACCAGTTTCAAGCGGCGGGCGCGGCGGGCGAATTCCTCGGGAGTCCAATCTTGGGTCATTGTTATATCCTCGTCGTCTATGGGCGGATAGTGGTTGCGGGTTCCCTAGCTCCGCTTGGGAACCCGCTATCGGTAGATTTCAGGCGGCGGCCCGCACCCGGCGCAGCTTGGCCCGCGGCCCGAGTTCGCTGTCGTAGACGCGCTTCACGCCATCGCCCAGCGATTTCTGGATATCGCGGACATCGCGCACCAAGCGCTCGAAGCCGACCAGTTCCACCGAAGCCGCCTGGTCCGTGCCCCACATGGCGCGGTCCAGGGTGATATGGCGTTCCAGGAAGCTGGCACCCAGCGCGACCGCCGCCAGGGACGGCGACAGGCCGGTTTCATGGCCGGAATAGCCGACCGGCACGCCGGGATAGCGCTCCTTCAAGGTGTGGATCATCAGCAGGTTGAGTTCGTCCACCTTGCACGGATAGGTCGAGGTGGCGTGGGCGATCATCAGGCTGGGGCGGTCGGCGTGGTCGTGGGTGCCGATGGCCTGCACGGCGGCGACGATTTCCTCCATGGTGGACATGCCGGTCGAGATCATCAACGGCCTGCCGGTGGCGCGGGCCTTGCGCAGCAAAGGGAGATCGGTCAAGGAAGCGCTCGCCATCTTGTAGAACGGCGGCTCGAACTGCTCCATGAAATCGACCGAAGGCTCGTCCCAGCAGGACGCGGTCCAGGCGATGCCCAGTTGGCGGCAATAGCGGTCGATCTCGGCGTAGTCGTCCACGCCGAATTCGACCTTGCGGCGGTAGTCGATATAGGTCATCCGGCCCCAGGGCGTATCGCGCTCCAACTGCCATTGCTCCTGCGGCACGCACAGTTCCGGGGTGCGTTTTTGGAATTTCACGCAATCGGCTCCCGCGCCCACGGCCCCGAAGATCAATTCCTTGGCCAAATCCAGCGAGCCGTTATGGTTGATGCCGATTTCGGCGATGACATAGACCGGATGGCCGTCGCCGATAAAGCGGTCGCCGATGTTCACTTCCCGTTTGCTCATACAGATACCTTGCTCAAGAGTGGATGATGAGGTGGGGCGGGTCGCGGCCCGCCCAAGCGCTGGGCCGCGGGACCGTTTCAAACCGCCGTGAAACCGCCGTCCACCAGCAGGTTCGCGCCGGTCATATAGCCCGAAGCGTCGGAGGCCAGATACACCACGGCCCCCCTGAAATCGGTGGGCGCGGCCATGCGCCCCAGCGGGGTACGGCGCGAGTATTCCGCCACGAAGAAATCGTCCTGCCCGTTCTCCACGCCGCCGGGCGACAGCGCGTTGACCCGGACGCCCGCCCCGCCCCAATACGCGGCCAGGAAGCGGGTGAAGGCCAATACCGCGCCCTTGGTGGTCGGATACACCGGGGTTTTATAGAAACGCTGCTGGCCCTCGGGATCGCGGTAGAGGGATTGGTCCGGGGCCACCACGCCATAGGTGGACGCCACGTTGATGATGCTGCCCCGGCCGGCGCGGGCCATTTCCGCCCCGATCACCTGGGAACACAGGAACACCCCGGTCACGTTCACGTCCAGCGAGCGCTGCCAGAGTTCCAGTGGATAGTTCTCGAAACGGGATTGCTCCAAGGCCGCCGCCGGGTCCTCGAACTTGTCGTTGATGGCGGCGTTGTTGACCAGGATATCGATCCGCCCGGTCAGGCTGCGCACCGCGTCCGCCAGCCGCCGCAAGGACAGCGGGTCGGTGACATCGGCGGCGATGGCCATGGCGGAATGGCCGAGTTCCCCGGCCACGGCGGCGCAGGCGGCGCGGTCGCTATCGGTGGCGACCACGAACGCGCCCGCCTCGGCCAGCGCTTGGCAGTGCTGGCGTCCGAGCAAGCCCGCCGCGCCGGTGACGATGGCGGTCTTGCCGCCGAGGTCGAACAGGCTCATGCGGTCACCCGCGGCTTGATGTGGAACTGGCTGGTCTTGCGGAACACCGGCTGCAAGGGTTCGCCTTTGAGATACGCGGCCACGGCACCCGCCGCCACGGCTTCGGCCAGGATCGCGAGGCTGTCGGCGAAGGCGCGGACGGTGTCATCCACGTCCTGGGCCGTATGGGCATGGCACAGGTTCAAGGTGCCGGACCAGAGGATGCCGCGCCGGATCAATTCCTGCTGCACCAGGGTTTTCATCAGCAGCGGATTCCCGGCGCTGGGCGAGAAATTCATGATGGTGCGGAAGGGATACCCGGCGGTCGTGACGTAATCGAGGCCGAGATCGCGGATCAGGCCGTTCACGCCGTCCAGCAAGTCCTGGCCGCGCCGGGCCAAGTCGGCGGTCACATCGTGATCGCGGATGAATTCGATGCAGGCTTTGGCGGCGGCCAGCGACAAGGCTTCGCCGCCGAAGGTGGTGAAGAAGAACACCTCCCGCTCGAACAAGGCCATCACCTCGCGGCGTCCGGCGATGGCGGAAATCGGCATCCCGTTGGCCATGGCCTTGGAGAACAGGCACAGGTCGGCCCGCACCCCGAAGAATTCCTGGGCACCGCCCAAGGCGCAGCGGAAGCCGGTCCACATCTCGTCGAAGATCAACAAGGTGCCGTACCGGTCGCAGATTTCCCGCAATCCTTTGAGGAAGGAGCCGTTCTCGCGCTCGAACACGAAGGGTTCGAGGATGACGCAGGCCGTGCCTTCGTCGATGGCGTCGATCACCGAATCGAGGTCGTTGTAATTGAAGGTATGGGTGAGCGCGGCGGTGCTTGGAGGAATCCCGGCGTCGCGGTCGGTGACGGCGATATACCAGTCATGCCAGCCGTGGTAGCCGCAGCACAGCACCCGCTCGCGTCCGGTGTAGGCGCGGGCCAGGCGCACGGCGGCGCTGGTCACGTCGCAGCCGGTCTTGGAGAAGCGCACCGATTCCACGTTGGGGATGCAATCCCGCATCAACTCGGCCAGTTCCACTTCCAAGGGGTGCATCAGCGAGAAAGTGATGCCGTCCTCCAACTGCCGCCGGATCGCCGCGTCCACCACAGGATGGCCGTAGCCCAGCACGATGGGACCGATACCCAGGTTGTAATCCAGGAACTCGTTGCCATCGACATCCCACAGCCGCGCCCCCTGGCCGCGCCGGGCGTATTTGGGCGCGACCCCGTTGGAATATTGGCCCGGAGCTTTGGCCAGGGTTTGGGTGCCCGCCGGGATCAAGCCCTGGGCGCGGTCCCAGAGGGCGTTGGATGCGGCGATCTTGGGTAGCTCGTGGGTCATGCTGTGTCTCTGGTTGGGTTTAACCGCTAGGCCGCCGATCCCCAAGCGGAGTTTGGGAACGAACGGATGAAAGCCGGGTTTCTACGGGCGGGCTAAGCCTCGATGCGGGCGTAACGGTCTTGGACGCGGGCGGCGATGCCGTGGGCGTCGAAACCCTCGTAGGCCAGCGCATCGGCCAGCAAGGCCGGTTTGAACCAGCGCTCGGCGAAGGCCAAGGGCATGACCGGGACCACGACCCCTTGCTCGATCAAGGTTTCGGCCACGATGGAATACAGCCCGCCGGTCTGGAAATGGTCCTCCACCGTCACCAGCAGCTTGGAACGCCGCGCCGCCGCGGCGATGGCGGCGGTATCCACCGGCTTGAGCATCCGCATATTGATTAAACCCACCGACAGCCCGGTATCGCGCAGCAAGGCCACGGCCTTGAGGCATTCGCCGAACAGCGTCCCGTAGGTCAGCAAGGTGATATCCGTGCCCTCGGACCAGATTTCGGCCCGGCCCAATTCGAAAGGCGCATCGTGATTGGCCAGGGGCTTGGCCGCGTTGTAGCGGATATAGCAGGGGGCGGGATCGCGCAGCACGGCTTCCAATCCCAGCGCCAAATCCTGCGCGTCGGCGGGACACCAGACCTTCATGCCCGGAATGCCGCGCATCAAGGCCACATCTTCCAGGGATTGATGGGTCGGCCCGTTGGCCTCGGAAGCGAAGCCGGTGAAGGTGCCCACCAGCTTGACCGGCAAATGGGCGATGCCGACATCGGTGCGGATGAACTCGAACGCCCTCAGCGTCAGGAAGGTCGCCAGCGCGTGGACCACCGGAATCCGGCCCCGCAAGGCCAGTCCGGCGGCGGCCCCGACCAGGGTCTGCTCGCAAATGCCGAAATCGATGAAACGCTCGCCGAGCTTGGCGGGCAAGTCGCGGATGGCCGAGCGGTTCTCGGCGGTCAGCACGACGAAACGCTCGTCGCTCAGGGCCACAGAGTGGAGGATGTCTTCGTAGCTGCGGGGAACGGTATTCATGGGCGGCTCGTCGGTCGGTGGCGGGATCAGCGGGCCACGATGATGTCGCTTTCGATCACCGCCAGGCGGTGGCCTTCCAGCTCTTCGAGCAACTGCTCGATTTCCGCGGCGGAGAAATTGCAGAACCAGCGGTCGGCCCGCGCCGCGATGCTGGGCAGGCCCCGGCCGCGGACGGTGTCGGCGATGATCGCGGTGGGTTGGCCCAGGCGCCTGGGAATCAGGGCGAAACCGGCTTCCAAATCCTCGAAATCATGGCCGTCCAACCGCACGGTTTCCCAACCGAAGGCGGCGAATTTGTCGGCGAGGGGTTCCAGCGGAATGAGTGCCTCGGTCGCCAGATTGGCCTGGAAGCCATTGCGGTCCACCACCACGATCAGGTTGTCCAGGCGCTTGGCGGCGGCGACCAGGGCGGCTTCCCACACCGAACCCTCGTTCAACTCGCCATCGCCCAATATCACCACCACCCGGCCCTTGCCCCGGCATAGCTTGATATCCAGGGCGATGCCCACACCCACGCCCAGCAAATGGCCCAGCGAACCGGAATGGAACTCCACGCCGGGGATATTGCGGTTGGGATGCCAATAGATGTGGTCGTCGGTCTTGAGATGGCTGGCGAGGCGGTGCGGCTCCAAAAAGCCCAGTTCCACGAACAGGCCATAGAGCGCGGGCACATCGTGGCCCTTGGACAGCAGCAGATAATCGCGTTGGGGATCGTCCAGCTTGGCGCTGGAAACCCTCAGCCAATGCCGGTACAGATAGGCCAGCACATCGACGCAGGACAAGGAGGCGCCGATGAAACAACCCCCATCGGTCGCCATCCGCAGCACATGGCGGCGCACGCGATGGGCCAGTTCTTGCAATTCCTGTTGTTCGGTTTCGGTCATGGTTCGTGGTCGGTGGAGGAAACAGCGTCCGTTCAATCGAGCATCCGGGTATGCCGGGCATCGACCGTCTTCAGTTCATGCAGGTGATGGCGGTACCAATTCACCCCGGCATAGCGGGCGTTGAGGGCGGCGATGGCGGGTTTGCGGGCCAGGAGGTCGAGGATATCGTCCAGGCCGAAGCCGGGCCGTTCGGGATAGAGTTCCTCGTAGACCCGGCGGATGAATTCGTAATCTTCGGCATAGTCGAGGGTCCAGCGGTGGCTTAAGGAGTAGTCCAGGCCGCTTTCCCACGCCACGTTGGCGAGACGGAAGCGCTCGGGACGTTCCCAGATGAACGGGGTGGTATGTTCGCGTTCCAAGGCCAACCCGGCTTCGCGCCAAGCCTCGCCCAGGGCCGCCATGCCCATCACTTCCACATCGTTGCCGTCCGGGTAGCTGGCCGGATGCAGGTTGCCCGCGTAATCGCAATCGCCGACCGCGTAGCGGGCCAAGACCCGGTCCACGATGGCGGGATCGATCAAGGGACAATCGGAGGGAATCTTGGCGATGGCTTCCGCGCCGTGGACCAGCCCGGCCAGATAATGGCGGTCCAGCAGATCGGTCGGATGGCCGCGGAACACCTCCACGTCCAACTCCCGGCATAGCTGGACGATGGGTTCGTCGGCGCTGTCGGTGGTCGTCAGCACCACGATCTTGGCGGGTGTTTCGACCCGGCCCAACCGTTCCAGCATCCGGGCCAGGATCGGTTTGCCGCAGACCTCCTTCAACACCTTGCCGGGCAGGCGGCTGGAACCCAGCCGCGCCTGCACCGCCAATACCAGTTTCCGATTCATCTGTGGCCTCCCGCCGCCCGGCGCAGCGGCAATCCCAGGGTCTTCAAGCGGAACCGGCCCGCCGGACGGAGGCGTGGCTGGCTGTCGGCCTCGAACAGGCGTAGGCATTCCTGGGCGATATTGCGGCCCGAGGTACCGCCGTTCTGGACCGGCTGCAAGCGCCGCAACGCTTCGGGCGGCAGGTCGCAATGGATTTCCTTGCCCAAGGCCGAGGCCACGTAGACCACCGAGGAATAGCGCGTCACCAGCGCCGCGCAATTGGCGATCATGTGGTCGGTGTTGGCCTCGCTGAAATACAGGGCTTCGGGGGCATAGCGCTCGATCTCGGCCCCGGCCCGCTGCGCGTTCTCGTTGGGGTGGAATTTGAAGATCAAGGGCCGCCCATCGGCGATGCGGCGGGCTTTCTCGATGAATTTGGCGCGGTTTTCATACTTGAAGGTCTCGCGCATATCCGAGGTGGCGCACAGCACGAAATCGCGGTGGGGAAAATCGTTATCCCGATAGGCTTCGCAATGGTCGAAATTGGGAATGCCCGTGACCCTGAGTTTCTCGGGTCGCACGCCCTTATGAATGAACAAATCGCGGTAGCCCTCGGAAGCCACGCAGAAAATGTCGTACAAATCGGACAATCCGGTGGTCGAGGTCTGCGCCATCCAGCGCGGCAGGCGCAGGGCGCGAACCAGATGGTAGGTGAGGTTCTCGGGATCGGTCATGCCTTCCTGGACCAAGACCAGCTTGGTATCGCGGATGCGGCGTGGCACGATCAAATCGCTACAGGTCACCACCAAATCATAGCGGCGGTCGCGGCCTTCGTAGTCGAAGGCGACTTGGCGTTCGTCGAGGAATTCCATGGTCTTGCGCATGAAGCGCCCGCCCAAGACGGTGAAATCCAGGACACCCGACCTTTGCACCCATTTACCGAAACCATCGCAGAAATAAGGCGTGAAATAGATATCGAATCGCGGCGCGAGATGGCGCGAAATCTCGTACATCATTTTGGTTTGATTCAAGGAACCGCAAACGAATAATGCCTTCATATCATTCCCGGACGCCGTGAAATTCGATAATAGGTGGGTAAACCCGTATTGATTCGGGCAAGACCAACCACCGGGCTTGGAAGCCCGGCGGGATTCGCTCCCGAGCCAGCCTGATTTATTCAAGAAGCGGAGGTTCGAATCAATAGGTGGCATTTCTGATATTGAGACGATACGCGGAAAATAAGTAAGCCGCGTTACTGCGGGATTGCGGTTTGGTTTAAACGAGGCGTTCGGCTGCCGTTGGCGGCGCACGCCGGCGTATAGCTCGATCCGGTACGCCCTGAGGGGGCTGGACTGCGCGCAGGTGGCCACGCATTTCCAAAAGCACGCGGCGGGATTGGGCGGGGATGCCGCCGCGATCGCCCTGGACGGCAAGGCGCTGCGGAGGAGCCTGGGACCGGTTCGAGGACACGCGGGCGGTCCAGGTGCTGAGCGCCTTCGCCCGTCGGGGAGCGGATCGTGCTGGGCCAGGTGCTGATCGAGGACGCCGACAAGGACCACGAGATCCGGGCCGTCCGGCGGCTCATCGAAGCGCTGGGGTTGGCGGGGCGGTTGTACCCCCTCGACGCCCTCCACCTTCAAAAAAACGGTTGAGGTCGTCCTCGCCACCGGCAGCGACCTCCTGGTGCAATTCGAGGCCAACCCTCCCAAACGGCTGGCCGCCGTGTGGGGCGTCTGCCAAGCCCCGCCCCGCGCGGGTCTGGCCCCTGCCCGCAGGTGCCGGGACCGAACCCTGGCACAGCCACTTCGTTGGCATCCGCTTTCGGTGAACGCCGCGCATTGGGAACGTCTTCCCGGAAGCCATCATCCGGGGCAATCTGGGCGCGGATGGCGGCGCAGGCCGGTGGGTTCCCCTTCAAGTCAGCCCAATGAGCCCGCCGCATATACGCGCTGAGCCGAGTCCCTGGACGCCGTCGGGTGGACTGCTCAAGGCCAGTGATACTCCAGTGTCCTGCCGCCCCGCTCTAGCCCTAAATGAACCCGAACCACAGAGGGATGGAGGTCCCCCGCCGCCAGGTTTTCATAAATCCGGAGGTCGCCGCGGCGCGGTCGCAGTTGATCGGTATCGGTGATCGGGAAACAGCCGACGAACTGGAATGCCGCATCGCCAGCGATAGCCTCCGCCAAGAGCCGCAATTCCGGCGAAGGTTCCGCAGACCCGTCCAATACCACATACCGGACCGGCAGCGCTTTCAGCGCTTCCGCGACTTGGACGGGGCTGTCGAAACGCGGCCTTGAGTGGTCGCCCATCCAGTCGGATGCGGCCAGGAGCGGTCCGGCCCGCATTATGACGCCGGCCCGCTTGGGATCATGGAACAGCCGTTCCACGATAAAAGCGCCTTCCCCGGCCGGGTCCGAGCCGATCAGGATCAGCACGCCGCCGTCCGGATAGGGAATCGCCGCCGCGGCCGCCGCGTAGCCGTCCACCCGGCTCGGTTTGACTTGTCCAGCATTGGCGACGACAAGGCCCGTCAGCAGCAGGGCGATAGCGCTGGCGCTAGGCATCGCGGCGGAGGAAGAGGCCCGGGCGGTGGCACGGGCCAGGAGCAAGACCATCGGCGCGAGCGAGGGCAGAAAGGCCCGGGGTTCATGGGTCAGGTTCAAAACCACCAGTAACGATCCCTGCACCAGAATGAACGTCGTGGCTACCAAAGCATCCGTCGTACCCATCGAGGTATCGCGCCGCCGCCAGCGTGCCTGGGCGGCATCCAGGAAGCCCAGGAAGGCTAAACCGAACACCAACGGCGGGGCCAGGGACAACCAGGCATGTAGCGCTTCTTGGTTGACATGGCCTTGCGCTAGGTGCCCCAAGAGCTGACCAAACGCAACCGGGTAGCCCATCCCGGCCAAGTGCATCGCCACGTAGAACAGCGAGCCCAAAGCCGCCAACGCCAGTCCACCCCCCCAATACCAACGGGCTTTGTACCGACAGGCGCGCCCCGCGAGCGCGGGTGCCAGCAGGACGAAAGGTCCCAGCGCCAGGGCCGTGCCCTTGGTTAGGATCGCCAGAACCGACCCGATGAGGAAACGGAGGCCCGCCCGCCGGCCACGGCCATCGAGCAGGTCCGAAAACGCGAACACCGCCTGGAAGACGAACAGGCCGGTCAACAGGTCCGACATCACATCCCACGCCGTCCGCTGGACCCAGGGCATCGCCAGAAAAACCGCCACGGCGCTCACGGCGATGCCTCCACCATAAGCCGGCCGGAGCCGTCTGAACAACATGCCGACCAGGACCAAGGCGGTCGCCGCGCTCAGCGCCCGGGCGGTCCAGGGGCTGGCGCCGAACAGGCCATACCAGGCGGCTTGCACGGCGTAATAGACCGGTGGCCAGTGGCCGATGGCCACCTTGGGGTAACGCACGTAGTACGACTCGGCGAAGGCTAGGGGATTCGTCCCCAAGCCTGTGCGGAGATAGTCGTACACCAGGGCGCCGGAGGTGAAATGCGCGGGCGGATCGCTGGCCACCAGGCTGGTTCCCCCCAATAGGAGGGCGCGCCCAGTATGGAGCGACATAACCCAGGCGAACAAAAAACCATACCCCAGCAGGAGTAATAGCCGCTGTGTGGTTACGCGGTCGAAGCGGAATGGCGGTCGCATCATGGGTGCTTGAAACGCTTAGTGTGAATTGACTTGGCCGAATCCAACGCCGGGATTCGAGACTTTTCTGACTGTTTGTGAATTTTCGAGGAACACATGCCAATCCTCCGGCCATGCCACCCGCCACCTCGTGGCCGGACACCCCGGTCGTTGGTTGGCGGGCCGGTCGGATTTGCCTTGTGCAGCGGGCTGCTAAATGTCCAGACGAGTGGACGCCAACCGCGCCCGCGCCGACGCTTTCACCGAAAACCGCAGGCTTCTTTAGCGACGATCGCCAGGCCCGCTTGGTTTTCGGGACCCCTTCGACAGGGCGCGATTGCCCTGGTAGCACATTTTGAAAAGCTTGCATCGCCAGGACGGTTATTCTTATTCTATACGTGATAATACTTACTACACCCTACCCGAGACCTCCCGTGTCCATTCCTTCCGCTCCAGAAAACTCGCCTTTCGTTACCGTCGTCGTGCCCGTATACCGGGGTGGTGACGAATTCCGGCAATGCCTCGGGGGCTTGGCGGCCTTGGCCCCACCTCCCCAGGAAATCATCGTGGTGGTGGATGGCGAGGACGACGGTTCGGGCGACGCCGCCGAAGCCTTCGGGGCACGGGTACTCCGGCTGCCGCGCCGTTCCGGACCCGCCGCCGCCCGGAACGCCGGAGCCCGGGCCGCGCGGGGTGCCGTGCTGTTCTTCCTGGATGCCGATGTCGTTCCCGCGCCGACCGTCGTGGCCCAGGTGCGGGCGGCATTCCGGGCCGATCCCGGTCTCGCGGCCCTGATCGGTTCCTACGACGATGCGCCAGGGCATCCGGCGTTCCTGTCCCAATACCGCAATCTGCTCCATCACTACGTACACCAAACCGCCGAGGAACAGGCCCGCACCTTCTGGGGCGCCTGCGGGGCGGTCCGCCGCGAGGCATTCTTCGCGGTGGGCAGCTTCGACGAACATTTCGCCAACCCCTCCGTGGAGGACGTGGAACTGGGCCAACGGCTGGCGCGCGCTGGCCGGCGCATCCGCCTGATCAAGGATATCCAGGTCAAGCACCTCAAGCGTTGGGACATGCGGGGCATGCTGCGTACCGATGTCTTCCAGCGGGCGCTCCCCTGGGCGCGCTTGCTGCTGCGCGAAGGGCACATTCCGAACGACCTGAACCTGCGCCTGCAAAGCCGGTTCAGCGCCGGGCTGGCCTGGCTACTGCTCGGCACCCTGGGCGCGGTGCCCCTGTGGCCGACCAGCGCCGCTATCGCGGGGCTCGCCGCGTTCGCCCTGCTGGGTCTGAACGCACCGTTCTATCGCTTCCTCCAGGAACGCCGCGGGTTGGGTTTCGCCCTCCGGGCGGTGCCCTGGCATTGGCTTTATTTCCTTTACGCTAGTGGCGGTTTCGCTTATGTGCGGCTGGTGGAACGCGGGGACGGGAGCGGGCCGCTTCCCCTCGCCGAGGTGTCGACGTCGGCCGTAGAGGCCGCGGGATCCCAGTGAGTGACCGGCATACCCTGATTATCGGTGCCGGGCCCGCCGGCCTGACCGCCGCCTATGAGCTGGGCCGGAACGGTGCCAAGGCGGTGGTCCTCGAAGCCTCCTCCACCATGGGCGGCCTCTCGCGCACGGCCAGCTACCGCGATTTCCGGTTCGATATCGGCGGCCACCGCTTCTTCTCGAAACTGCCTGTGATCAACGGGTTGTGGCAGGAAGTGCTCGGCCCGGATTTCCTGGAGCGGCCCCGGCTTTCCCGCATCCACTACCGCGGCCATTTTTTCGACTATCCCCTGCGTCCGGTCAACGCTTTGCGGGGATTGGGCCTTACCGAATCGCTGCGGGTCGTCTTCAGTTATGCCCAAGCCCATTTTGCGTCGCACTCCCAACCGGAGCGCAGCTTCGAGGAGTGGGTCAGCCGCCGTTTCGGCCGGCGCCTGTTCGAGATTTTCTTCAAGACTTACACGGAAAAGGTTTGGGGGATTCCCTGCGATCAGATTTCCGCCGATTGGGCGTCCCAGCGCATCAAAGACCTGTCCCTCGCCAAAGCCCTTGCGAACGCCTTCACCGGCCGGAACGGCGGTGCCGGCAAGGCGGTGGCGACCACCCTGATCGACCGCTTCCACTATCCGCGCCTCGGGCCGGGAATGATGTGGGAACGCCTCCGCGACCGTGTCCTCGCCCAGGGCAACGCCGTGGTGCCCGAGGTGCGGGTGGGTACCGTCGTCCACGGCCATGGCCGGGTGGAGTGCGTGCATGGCCGGGGGCCGGGTGGCGAACGGGTCGAATTCGGTGGCCGCGACTTTATTTCCTCCATGGCCCTCCGCGACCTGATCCTGGCGCTGGACCCGCCACCGCCGGACGCGGTCCTCAGGGCCGCCCATGCCCTCCGCTACCGGGACTTCCTCAGCGTGGTGTTGATCGTCGACAAGCCGGAGGTGTTCCCGGACAACTGGATTTACATCCATTCGCCGCAGGTCAAGCTCGGGCGCATCCAGAATTACAAGAACTGGAGCCCGGAAATGGTTCCGTCCCCCAATACCACCGCCCTCGGGTTGGAATACTTCCTATGGGACAGCGACCCGGAATGGAGCTGGCCGGACGAGCGCCTGATCGAGCTGGGCATCCGCGAATGCGCCCAGCTGGGTTTGGTCCGGCCCCGCGAGGTCATCGACGGCACGGTGGTGCGGGCGGAGATGGCCTATCCCATCTACGACCACGAGTACCAAAACCGGCTCAACATCCTCCAGGGCTACCTGGACCGGTTCGAGAACCTTCAGACCATCGGCCGCAATGGCCTGCACCGCTACAACAACATGGACCACTCCATGCTGACCGGGCTCTATGCGGCCCGCAATGTGCTGGGCGAGGGACAACGCCTGGACGTGTGGTCGGTCAACGCCGACGCCCGCTATCACGAGGAACGGGAAACCGGCACCCACCGGCTGACGCCGCAGTGGTTGGCGAAATGAGGGTTCGGTTGGCGATGCGCAATCGAATGGTTAACCCGGCCCTTCAAAGTGCAGGGAGGGATGGGTGAAACATTTGTTCGTGTGTCGCGAATATCCGCCCGCCGCATACCTGCCCGGAGGTATCGGCACCTACGTGCGGAATATCGCCGAATACCTGGCCGGTTCCGGGGAGGTCGTCCATGTGATCGCCCATCGCTGGCCGGGGGCTCCCCGTTTGAGGGAGGACCGGCTCGATGGGCGTTTGATTATCCATCGCGTGGCCTTGGACGAGCCGGTCCGCGATCCTTGGGCCTTGGAACCGGAGCATCCGGGCGGCATACAGCGGGCGATGATCGCATCGGCGTTCCCCTCGCAGGCGTTCGCTTGGCAGGCCGCCCTGTTGGCCGAGCGGCTGGTCGAGTTCGAGGACATCGACGTCATCGAGGCCCAGGAGTGGGAAGCGCCGCTTTACTATCTTCAGCTGCGGCGGGCGGGCGGCCTGGGTCCAGCCCGGAAGCCGCCGTGCGTGGTACATCTGCATTCCCCGACGGAGCGCATCACCGCCGCCAACGCCTGGAGCACGGCGGTGGCGGATTACGCCGCCGCCACCGCCATGGAAGCCTATTCCATCGTCCAGGCCGACGCCTTGCTCGCCCCGAGCCGGTTCATCGCCGCGGAGACCGCGGCCCGCCATGGTTTTCCGCCGTCGCGCGTCACGGTAATACCGTATCCGCTGGGCCAGGGAGCCCCGATCACCCGTTCCGCCGATACCTGGATGCGGAACACGGTCTGTCATGTGGGCCGTCTGGAACCCCGGAAGGGCGTGTTGGAATGGGCCGAGGCCGTGGCGCGGGTCGCCGAGAAGCATCCCTCCCTCCGCGCCGAATTCGCGGGCGGCGATACCGCGATGTCCGTTACCGGGGGGCCGACCGTCCGGCATTCGATGCTCGGACGCATCCCGCCGTCCCGGCGCGGCCACTTGGTGTTCCATGGCAATTTGGGACGGATTGGCTTGGAAGCGGTACTGGCCCGCGCCAGCCTCGCCGTGGTCCCCTCGCGTTGGGAGAACTTCCCCAATAGCTGCATGGAACTCATGGGCAGCGGGCTACCCGTGATCGCCTCGCCGCATGGTGGTATGACGGAGATGCTGGAAGACGGGGTTTCCGGCTGGATCGCGGCCGATGGCTCGCCCGCCGGGCTTGCCGCGGCCCTGGAGAGAGCCCTCGCGACGCCGCCCGAGCAGCGCAAGCGTATGGGGGAGGCGGCGGCGGAGAGTATCCGCGGGTTATGCGGCAACGCCGACATCGTGCGCCGCCATCTCGAGTTCAAGGGCTCGCTGGTCGCCGCCACCGATAAAGGCAAGGATCGCGGATGGATCGATGAAATACCGGCGCGGAGCGACGCGGGGGCAGGCCCGATCCCTATCCTGTCCATCGGGCAGCGCTGGGATCGAGCAACGCCGCCGGGCGAAGCCATCGCCTTCGCATCCGCGGGCATCGTCCCGTCGCCGCGTTTCGCGGCCGAGATGGCCGGATTGTTCGCCCAAGACCCTGGGCTCGCCGTCGCCACGGCCTGGCTGTCGGATGTACGGGATGGCTCGCGAATCTATATGCCGGATTGCCATGGCGCTCCCCAAATCTGGTTCGATGGCCGGCCTTATCCGCTGATCGTCCTAAGGTCCAGCCTGCTGGCGGGGCTTCCGGCCAACGAATGTCCTTCCCAGGCCGTTTTGGCGGCCATCGCCGGGGAAGCCCTGGCTGCGGGCGGTTCGGCCATGGTTTTCCCCGCGGTGCTGGCCTCCTACCGGGCGGTTCAGGGTGAAGCGCCGGACTGGGCCAGGGCGTCCGGGCGCTCCGCGATGGCGCTGTCGGTGCTGCGCCCCCATCTCCCGCTCCCGCGCTGGCTCGCGCTGTGCCCGGTGGAAATGTATTCCACTTTGGCGAGGAACGTCCTGGGCGGCATTGCCCGGAGGATCGCCGCCCCGCCCCCGCCGCCCGGCGACAACCCGCCCCCGGTTCGGAGCGGTCCCGCCCAGCGGCAGGGAGAACTGGGCTTGGTCTCCGTCATCGTCGCCGCCTATAACGCCGCCCCCCATATCGAGGCGACCTTGGCTTCCGCCCTATCGCAGACGTGGCGGCGATTGGAAATCATCGTGGTGGACGATGGTTCCACCGACGATACCGCCGCCCTGGTGGCGCGGGCCGCGCAAACCGACCCCAGGGTCCGCCTCCTGCGGCAACGCAACCGGGGCGTCGCCGCCGCCCGGAACCGTGCCCTGCGATATTCCCGCGGCGAATACATCGCCCCCTTGGATGCGGACGACCTCTGGGCACCCACCAAATTGGAGCGGCAAATCCGCTGTTTGGAAGCGGGCGGTCCCGAGGTTGGATTCGTGTATTGCTGGTGGGCCTGGATCGACGAAGGCAACCGCGTCCTGGATCGTTCTCCCCGCTGGCGGGTGGAGGGCCGGGTGCTGGAGAAATTGCTGGAAGTGAATTTCGCGGGCAACGCCAGCGTGCCCTTGTTCCGCCGGAACCTGCCGACGATCCAGGGCGGTTATGACAGCCGCTTGCGGGATCTGGCCGCACAGGGCTGCGAGGATTGGGATTTGCTCTTGCGGATGGCCGAGCATCACGCGGTGGCCTGCGTCCCGGAAATCCTCGTGGGCTACCGGCGTCAGGCCGGCAGCATGTCGTCCAGCTGCATGAGCATGTGGAGGTCCGGTCGCCGGGTCATCGCCGAATTGGCGGCGCGCCAACCGGGCTTGTCCCCCAGGACCATCCGGCGCGGGCTGGGCCAACTGGCCCTGCATCTGGCCGGGGTGGCCTTCTGGTCGGGACGCCGCCTGGAAGCCTGCGCCTGGGCGTTACGGTCCCTGGCCCCAGGCATGATCCTGGGCATCGCCCCCCATGTGCTGCGCCTCCTGATCCGCCGTCCGGCGGTTTCCCTTGCGCAGGAGCCCCCCGCCGAAACCGACTGTTTTACCCAAGCGGCGGGCTTGGAGCCGCTCATCCCCTATGACGAAATTCATGCCCGCCGCTGGCGCGATACGCCCTGAGCGGTCGCCGAAACAGAGAAACCCCTATGACGTCCTTCCTCCAAAAACAGACGAATCGGTATGCCGTCCCGTTGCTGCGGCTTTTCCACCGGGCCCAATGCCTGCGTCTGCGCCTGGAGTCGTGGTTCTCCTCCCTGTTCCGGTCCCAGCCCCGGATCGCCGTCACCGCCTGCTGGCGATTTCCGATCTATTCCCAGACCTTCGTCCAACAGGAAGTCACCGCCCTGGCCCACGCCGGTTTTCCGCTCAGGTTTTTCTATGGCGAACTGGGGCCGCGTTCGGAATTGGCCCACCCCTGCGCCATACTCTGGAGCCTCAAGCGCCGGGTGTTCCTGCACCGCATCACGGGGGCCGACGATCTGGCCCACTATCGCAGCCGCATGCCGGAAAAGGTGGAAGCCTTGACCTGCCGCCTGGCCCACGCGGTGGGGATGAGCGAATCCGAACTGGAGCGGCAGGAACATTATCTCCATGCCTTTTGCTTCACCCGGATGGTGGAAGCTTGGCGCGCCGACTATATCCATAGCTACTTCTTCTATGAACAGTCGCTGTTCGCCTTGGTGGCGGCGACTTTGCTGGACCTGCCGCGTGGGGTCAGCTGCTACGCCGACCACCTTCTGCAAGATTACGCCCTCAAGGCGATGCCCCTGCATCTGGACGACTGCGCGATCCTGGTCGCCACCTCCCGGCGCATCCGCGACGAACTGGAAGGCCTCCGCCAAGCCCCCCTGGACAGCGTGCTGGTCAAGCCCAACGCGGTGGACGCCCAGAGCTTCCCGCCCCGCCCCGCCCCCGGTGCGGCGGCGGGGCAACGGGAAATCCCCCTGGTTTCCATTTGCCGACTGGACCGCAAGAAGGGACTGGAATATTTCATCGAGGCGGTGGGATTGCTCCGCGCCGAGGGTTTCCCGGTGGTCGCGCATATCATCGGCTTGGCCGATGCCAATTCCCCGGACAGCCTCGAATACGAACGCGCCCTGAGGGAACAGGCCGCAAGCCCTTCGCTGGCGGGCGCGGTCCGGTTCCTGGGGCGCTGCGATAGCCATCAGGTGCGGGAGCAACTCCAAGCGGCGGGGGTTTTCGTCGCTCCCTTCGTCGAACTGCCCAACGGGGACAAGGATGGCATTCCCACCGCCGTGCTGGAAGCCATGGCGGCGGGATGTCCCATCGTGGCCAGCGATGCCGGCTCCATCACCGAAATCATCGAACCTGGGCGGGACGGCTTGATGGTCCCGCAACGCGATGCCGGGGCGCTGGCGGCCGCCATCGCGACCTGCCTGCGCAACCCCGAACAAGCGCGGGCCTTGGGGCGGGCCGCCGCCGAACGGGCGCGGGCCGAATTCGATATCCGGGTCTGCGAACTGGCTTTCCACGACCGGATACGGAAGGTCGTCCGGCAGGCCCGGGTTGCGGAGTCCCAGCCTTGAGAATCGCCCTCCTATCCTACGAATATCCGCCGGAGACCGGGTTCGGCGGCATCGGCACCTATACCTGGCACCATGCCCGCGCCCTGGCCCAACTGGGACACGAGGTCCATGTGTTCGCCGGGGCGTTGAATCCCCAGCCCATCGCCACCGACATGGATGGCGGCGTGCGGGTCCATCGTTTCCGCGCCGACGGTCCCTTGATCCGGGGCATCGAAGCCGGCCTCAACCGCGTGCGCTATTGGTGGACCAAGCAGCGCCTGCTGAACGCCTGGGGCATGGCGCGGGCCTTCGCGAAGCTGCACCGGCACCACCCTTTCGATGTGGTCGAAGCGCCCGAATGCGGCGGGGAAGCGGCCTGGCTGACGGCGGTTTCGCGGGTGCCCACCGTGATACGCCTGCACTCGCCATCGCAGCTCATCATGCCCTTCTACGAGGTCCGGCCGGGCGATATCCGCGGGTGTTCCCTGATCGAGCGGCAGGCGATCCGCCGCGCCACTGCGATCTCCGCCTGCTCGCGGTTCGTGGCCGAGGAGGCCGGTCGGGCCATCGGGCTCCCGCAGCCTGCCACGGTCATCAGCAACGGCCTAGACCTGGAATGGTTCGACCGCGTCCAGGCGGACGACGGGAGAGCGTTGGAGGAATTCGGACTGCCCAAGGACCAACCGGTCATCCTATTCGTCGGGCGGCTGGAGGGCCGCAAGGGCATCCATATTTGCGGCGAGATCGCCATCCGCGTGCTCAGCCGCTACAAGGCCAGCCTGGTGTTCGTCGGCAGCGATCTCTTCGGCCATTACCGCGACGGAATCCTGCCCGCCCTGGCGAACCAGCCGCTCCTGGGGTCGGTACACTGGCTCGGGCACCGGAGCATCGGCGAAATCCGCCGCTTGGTACGCCAGTGCCAGGTTTTCCTGCTGCCGAGCGTTTGGGAAAACTGCCCCTATTCCTGCCTGGAAGCCATGGCCGCCGGCCGGGCGGTGGTCTGCTCCGATCAGGGCGGCCTGCCCGAGATCATCCGGGACGGGGAGAACGGCCTGCTCGCCCGGCTCAACGACCCCGCCGATTTCGCCCGGCGGATCGGCACCCTGATCGAGAATGCCCCGCTGGCCCGCCAATTGGGTATGGCGGCCCGGAAGAGCATCGAGGAAAACCACGGCCATACCCATATCGCGCGGCAAACCCTCGATTTATATCGGAGCCTGTGCCGGGAAACGCTGTGACGACGGGCCGGATTTACGGGGATCGGCACGCCGCCACGCGGAATATCCCTTGATTTGGGCAAGCAACCAAACCTTAAACTTTTTAAAGCACGATTGAATACACGTTATGAAAACTCGCATCTTGTTAATCGGCTCGGCCGGGCTGGTGGGTACCGCAGTTCGCGCGGCGCTGGAGAAAAGTGGCGCGGAAGTGATCGGCCTGGACCTGCGATCCGATGGCAAGGAATTCGGGGATATACGCGAGGCGGACACCATCGCCCATGCCTTCCAGGGCTGTACGGGGATCATCCAATTGGCCGCCGTCTCCCGGGTCATCTTCGGGGAGCGGGACCCCGCCAACTGCTGGGCGACCAATGTGGAGGGCGTGCGGAACGTGCTCTCCCTGGCGTTGGCCCAAAACCCACGCCCTTGGCTCATTTTCGCGAGCAGCCGGGAAGTCTACGGACAACCGGATTCCCTGCCGGTCTCGGAAGATTCCCCCCTGAAACCGGTCAATGTCTATGGCCGTTCCAAGGTCGAGGGCGAGAATCTCGTTCACGCAGCCCGTTTCCAGGGACTCCGGGCCACCGTCATCCGCTTGTCGAACGTCTACGGCAGCACCCATGACCACCCCGACCGGGTCGTTCCCGCTTTCGCGCGGGGCGCCGTCATGGGGTCGCCGCTGCGGGTGGACGGCGCGGACCATACCTTCGATTTCACGCACCTGGACGATACCGTCCGGGGCATCCTGGCGCTCGCCTCCCGCCTGGAAGCCGGCGGCGAGGCTTTCCCGCCCATCCATTTCCTGACCGGCCAGGCCACCAGCCTGGGCCAGTTGGCCGAGTTGGCGAAGGAACTCGCCGGTTCGCCTTGCGAGGTGGTTCAAGCCCCCCCCAGGAATTTCGACGTTTCCACCTTCCAGGGCGACCCGGAGCGCGCCCGCCTGCTGTTGGACTGGACGCCGCGCATTTCCATCAGGGAAGGGCTGGGGCGTCTCATCGCCGATTTCCGGGCCGAACTGGACGGGGCCGATGGGGTTGCGATCCGGTAGCGGTGTTTCCGGTGGACGGGTCCATTCCGCCCAGGAGCAGTCACGCCGCGCCCATCGAAAAGTGACGCAAGGCAACCCTGTATACCCAAAGCGCTCCCGAATTCAACACCGGAACGAGCCGTTTTCCGACCATCATGAACCCATTCAACGAGAAAGCCGCGCTCCCGCTCCAGGATTATATCGGGCGGTTTGTCCATCAATTCGACCGCGCCTTGGAGCAAGCGCTGGCATCGAGCGGGGCGGTGCCTCCCTTGAGCGTGGCCATGCGGACGGCGGTGTTGGGCGGCGGCAAGCGTTTCCGACCCTTGCTGGTCGATTGTGGCTGCGCCCTGTTCGATATCCCGAGGCACGCGGCGCAGCAGGTCGGGGTGTGCGTCGAGTTCCTCCACGCCGCTTCGCTGGTACTCGACGACCTACCGGTCATGGATAACGCGGAAACCCGGCGGGGCACCGCGCCCGTCCATCTCGTGTTTGGCGATGCGCAAGCGATCCTTGCGGCGACGGCGCTCATTTCCTTGGCGTTCCAGACCTTGGCCGAACCTGGAACTTGGCCGGACGCCGAGATCAGAACCCGGTTGGTGACGGCCTGCGCCCGCGCCATCGGCCCCACGGGAATCAGCGGAGGGCAATCCCTGGACTTGGTCGGCGCGAACGGGAAGGCGCACAAGACGGCGGATCTGATCCGTTTTTGTTGTGAAGTGGGGCCGATCCTGGGACAAGCCCCGTCCGCCGTCCATCGGCGACTCAGCGACTTCGGCACGGAGATTGGCATTGCCTTCCAAGAGCGCGACGACCTGCTGGATGGCGAGGGCCATCGTGGCGATTCCAGCCCCGGAGCCGGCCTAGAGCTTTCGGGCGTTAAAGCCAGGGAATTGGCGAGGGGTTTGGAAACGGATTTCGGTTTCCCCAAGGAAAAAGTTACGCCTTTGATCAAACTCGCCGAATGGACTTTGCCCCCACTATTGCCCTGACCACGGCGGCGAGTGATATTCGCTATAAAAGATGCCCGTTATTCCCTTAGATACAACAATAAAATACCCCAAGCATCGAAACAAATTAATAGCAGGAATGCCCCTATATGAGCGTTAGCAGCGGTGTTACCAAGACAGAGTTTAGCGAGGCCGTGCGCCGTTATAACGAGATACGGCAATGCGCGGATAAGCGCAAGCTATGCCACGCGCCATCGACCTCGATGTATTTCAACCGCGATGGCTATGTCGGGGCCTGCTGCTTCAACCGATCCCAGCCCTACGGCCAATATCCGCAGCAAACCATCGAGGATATCTGGTTCGGCCAGCCCCGCCGGGGGCTCGATGAACAAATGCTATCCGAAGCCCTGCCGCATGGCTGCGAACTCTGTGTTTCGCCGCTGGCGGCGGACAATTTCAGCAACGTCAATGCCGTGCAATTCGACAGGCTCGACGATCCGCGGGTCGTCCCCGCCGCCGCAACCCGCGCCGACGGGGCGGCCTATCCCCTACAGATGGAATTCGAGCTTTCGAACAATTGCAATCTGGAATGCGTGATGTGTTCGGGCATGTTTTCCTCCTCGATCCGCAAGAACCGGGAGGGATTGCCGCCCTTCCCGATGTGCTACGACAGCGGGTTCGTACGGCAATTGCGCCCTTTCATCCCGCACCTGCACTCCGCCAAGTTCTACGGTGGCGAGCCGTTCATGGTGCAACCCTACTATGAAATCTGGGAATTGATGGCCGAACTCAATCCCGGCATCCGCCTGGTCGTGACCACCAATGCCACCATCCTGAACGACAGGGTCAAACGCCTGCTGGAGGCGATGGATTTCGATCTGGTCCTGTCCATCGACAGCATTGTGAAGGAAACCTACGAGGCGATCCGTATCAACGCCGATTACGACAGCGTGATGGGCCACATCGATTACTTCATCGATTATGCGAAGCGCCGCGGTCGGACGCTGACTTTCGCGGTCTGCCCCATGACCTTGAACGCCCTGGAAATGCCCGCCTTGGTCGAGTTTTGCAATGAACGCGGAATCATGATCGGCTTCAATACCGTCGAATTCCCCCATGAATTGTCGATGCGCAATTTACCCGCCGAATCCCTGGCCGAGATCATCGATGTCTACGAGCGCTTCCGCCCGGACGGCGCAACCACCCTCCACCGGCACAACTTCGAACGCTTCCAGGGCGTGCTCAACATGGTGCGGTATTGGCACGGGTTGCGTGTGAAAACAGAAGATTCCCCCTTCGCGAAACGGCTCGAACAGCATTTGGAAGACCTCGACAATGCCTCCCTGGAAGGCAAGGTGGCCCGCTATATGTACCTGTACCTGCTAGGGAGCGGGAATGAGGAGGCCGCCCGCGCAGTCCTCTTCGAGCATTTCCAGGTCCGAAGCGACGATCAAGCGGCGATCCTGGCCTATGTGGAAGCGTGTATCGCGGTTTATGGCCGGATTAACGATTGGCCGCCCTCCCGGATGCAAGAGCTGCAAGTCAAGGCCAAGGCGTCGTTGGAAAGATATATGGAAACGGGGGGGATCAGCCTGGAGTATGTCTTGTCGTCGAGTCCGCATTCGATAGTGGAGTATCTGGTAGATGCTTGAATCCAGATACGGCGTGCTATTGATGACAGTGCCCGTGGCTAACCGGAAGGCGGGGCTCCGACCATGTGTGGCATAGCGGCCTTGGTCACGCCCGAAGTCAGGCCCGCCGCGGACACCGTCGCCCGGATGGTGGCCGCGTTGCGCCATCGCGGCCCGGACAGCCAGGCGACGCACCGCTTCGACCGCTGCACCCTGGGTTCCGCCCGCCTGAGCGTGGTGGATGTCGAGGGGGGAAAGCAACCGATCCTCTCGACCGACGGATCGGCGGGTATTTGTTTCAACGGCGCCATTTACGGCTTCCGGGAACTGAAGAAGGAACTCGCGCCCTATCCCTTCAAGACCGATACCGACACCGAAGTCATCCTCGCGCTGCACCAGAGGTATGGCAACCGTTTCCTCACCTACCTGCCCGGCATGTTCGCCTTCGCGCTCTGGGACGAGCGTAGCCAAACCTTGACCTGCGCCCGCGACCGTTTCGGCGAAAAGCCGCTCTACTACGCCCATGGCCCCAAGGGCGAATTGATCGTCGCGTCGGAGATCAAGTCCATCCTGGCCTCCGGGCTGGTCGAGCCGACGCTGAGCCCACAGGCGCTGAGCCAGTATTTGATGCGCCTGTATGTGCATCCGACCCAGACGATCTATGCCAACATCCATGTGCTGCCGCCCGCCCACCTCTTGCGTTGGGAACGGGGCCGCATCCGGGTGGAGCGCTATTGGCGGCCCCCCGACGTGGTCGAGGGCATCGGCATGGAAGACGCCGTTGGACGGTTCCGCGAACTGCTGGAGCGTTCCGTCGAGCGGCAATTGGTCGCCGATGTGCCGGTCGGCGTGTTGCTCAGCGGGGGGGTGGATTCGAGTACCGTCGCGGCCATCGCCAGCCAGCGGCAACCCGGTGTGCGGACCTTCTCGTTCGGCTTCAAGGCGGGTGTCGAAAGCGAACTGCCCTATGCGCGGGCCAGCGCGGCGCTTTACGGTACCTCGCACCACGAACGCCTGGACGAGTCGCTCGACCTGCCTGGGCTGCTGGTACGCATGCAGGAGGTTTACGACGAGCCTTTCGCCGATTCCTCGAACGTGCCGACCTTCCTGATTTGCGAGGAGGCGCGCCGCCATGTGACCGTGGCCCTCGGCGGCGACGGCGCGGACGAGTTGCTGGGCGGCTATATGTGCTGGGCTCGGCATTGCCTGGAATCCCCCGCTCCCACCCCGGCGCGGGCCGATGGCGTCCAGACATCGGCGGCCTGGCTGCGGCGCTTGGCAAGCCTCTTCGCGCCCGAAGCGCCGGTCGGCAGCCCGCTTGTGCGCCGCTATGCCGGGGAATGCCGGATTTACTTCACCCCCGCAGAACAACGGTCCTTGGGTCTCGGCATCGAACCCCGCTCCCCCACCGATTTCTCGCGCTACCCCCGCGACCGGATCGACGACCTGCTGCGCTACGACACCGACCATTACCTGCCCGGCGATATCCTGGTGAAGACCGACCGGGCCTCGATGGCCCATGGCCTGGAATTGCGCGCGCCTTTCCTGGATGTCGACCTCGCGAGCTTTTGCCTGTCCCTGCCCGATACCTTGAAGGTGGACGGGCAGCGCGAAAAGCTGCTGTTGCGCCGGGCCTACGGCGACCGATGGATACCCGAGGTGAAGGACCGGCCCAAGCAGGGCTTCGGCAGTCCCATGGCTGCCTGGCTCAAGCGGCCCGCCATGCGCGACCTCAAGCACGAACTCTTGGGCGACCGTCGGGAGCCCATCTTCGGCCTGCTCGATTTCGACCCAATTCAAGCCTATGCCGGGCAAGACGACCAGAAAACCTGGAGCCTGCTGATCCTGGCCCTATGGATGAGGACACACCGATGCGCGCCGCCAAAAAATTGATCAAGTCGGAACGTTGGTGGGATGACAAAGCCACGCCCGTGCTGGCTTTCACCTACCTCATGCTCGCGCTGTCCGAGACGCCGGTCCCCTTGGAGCGGACCCTGTTGGCGCTGGCGGCTTTCATGGTGGCGTTCATCGGCGTGGCGGGATTCGGCCACGTCATCAACGACTTGTGCGATATCGAAGCCGATGGTATCGCTGGCAAGGACAATCCCTTGCGCGGACGTTCCAAGCGCCAGATCGCCTTGATCATGCTCGCTTTGTTGCTGGCCGCGGGCCTGCCCTGGCTATGGTTGCCACGCGATGGCTGGAATATGGCTTGGCTGGGATTGCAGATATTGCTCTTGACGCTCTACGCCGTACCCCCGGTGCGCCTGAAGGTCCGGCCCATCGGCGGCCCCATCACCGACGCGCTCTACGCCTATACCGTTCCCGCCCTCATTACCTGCGCGACCTGGTCGCAAGTGTCGGGGCCGGCGGAATCCCTGCCCTGGCTGCTGGCGGCGATAGTGCCTTGGTCGCTGTGCGTCGGGTTGCGCGGCATCCTCTACCACCAGTGCCTCGATGCCGGGAACGACCTTAAATCCGGGCTCGATACCTTCGCCACCCGGCGTGGCCGCGCCGTCACGCTGGGAATCATCGCGCACTGGGTGCTGCCCACGGAGGTGGCCGGCTTCACGGCGATGACCGTGGCGGTTTCCGGCGCAATCCCCCTTTATCCGCTCGGTATCGCGCTGTTCATCGCTTGGCGCATGTTCGAACTCATCGCTCATCGGAATATGGCATTGGCACCGCCTTGGCGGCTGCTCCCCGAAGACCGGGTCAGGCTGTACGGCTATGAATTCCTCGGGGAGTTCTACACCGGCTGGTTCCCGGTTTTCATCCTGCTGGCCTTGGTCTTCCGCGATCCCGCTTATCTGGTCCTGTTTGGCCTGCACCTCGCGCTGTTCAAGACCGGCCTGGTCTACATGATCCGGCACGGGCTCGGGAAACTCACCACAACCATCGCCCGTATGAAGCAGCGCCATGGCCATTGAACGCGCCTTCGTCTATGTGGCGTGCGGTGCCGCGGTGCATATGCGTACCTTGCACCGGTCGCTCGAATACCTGCGGCCCAGGACCCGGCTCCCGATCCTGGTGGTCACCGATACCCGGCGCAACGAAATCGCCATCGAACACGACGCGGTGATCGACGTGGCGACGCCCGAACATTTCGACCATCACCAAGCCAGCATCTTCCTCAAGACCCGCCTGAACCGCATCCTGCCGCGGGGCCGCGAGTACACCTACCTCGACACCGATATCATCGCCATCGACGGCGGGGTGGATTCGATCTTCGAGCATCGGCACGGCCCGGTGAGCTTCGCGCGCGACCTCAACAACCTCAGGAACCGGGTCGCGCAGTTCAGCCCCTGGGCCGTCCGCTGCGAATGCATCGGCGATAAGGGCCAGAACTGTTCCCATCTGGCCCAGGCCATCGAACGCCAATGGGGCCTCAGCGTGCGGGACGATTGGATGCATTGGAATGGCGGGGTATTCGTCATGGGCTTGCAGGCGGACCCCTTCATGGATCTATGGCACCGCCTGACGATGGAGATATTCACCGATCCTTATTGGAAGACCCGCGACCAAGGCACGCTGATCGCCACCGTATGGTCGCTGGGCTTGCAAAAGCAGGCATGCCTGCCCCTGCGCTACAACTTCATCATCGACAGCAACACCCCGGAATTGAGGTTGGATGACGGGGGCGATTATTTCGTGCACCCGTCGCTTCCCCCGCTACGTCCGGTTTTCCTGCACCTGTACCATGAGGCGTTGGACCGCCCCGGTTGGAGCCTGGAACGCGATGTCGAAGACAAGCTGCGGGCACACACCGCAGCCGAAGCCGCCAAAAACGCCGAGAGACCCACCCTGGCTATCGCCGACCGCCTGTCCCGGCAATTCGTCCCGCCCACCCTCCTGCCCGGCCTCAAGCCCTTGCCGGAACTGGACGGCCCTCCCGGCGGGAATGGCCGGATCGTCGTGGCGCGGCCCCGGCAACTTTCAAACGCCGAAAGCTTGTTCGCCGAAACCCTGGTAAGGGGGTTGCGGCTACGGGGTTTCGACGCCGAATTGTTGCTGACCGAGATGGACAGCGACCGGGTCCAGGACAATGGCCGGCCTTCGCTGCCCGCCCGGGATATTCCCTGTGTCCGGTTGCCAGCCCCAAGACCGGCCAGTTGGGGTGAACGTTGGGGAACCCTGGTCCGCTACCTCGAAGAGCGCGCGCCTTGCGTCTACCTGCCCGTGCAGGACTGGCGCAACTCGAATGTGTGCCCGCATTTGTCCGACCGGGTCGCCATCGTCGGCATCGTACGAGGTAGCAAAGCGATGCATTTGGACGAATCGGAAAGGCTGGGCCGCTATTGGAATGCCGTGGCCACCACCAACGCGGCGGCCGCCGCGCACTTGGAGCGAACACTGCCGACCCTGGCGGACGCCGGACGAATCCGGCTCATCGCTATGGAAGCTAAGTCGATAGACCTTTCCGAACCGCACGTGGACGGGAAATCCAAACCCTTGCGGATCGTCCATGCCGGTGCCACCGCCGATCTGCCGCGCCTCGTCGAGCGGCTCGCCGAACAAGCCATCCCCGTCGAGTTGACCCTGATCGACGCAGGCCCGGAAGCGGCGGCCTCGCTCCAAGCATTGCCGCCACTGGCCGGGGCCGGTCTCGGGAGGGTTTCGCGGCGGGAATGGCTGGCGGCGCGGCTTGACCGTCATGATGTGGTGCTGGTGACCGAGGCACCGGGCTGGACGCCGCCCATAGTGATCGAAGCGATGGCGCGGGGATGCGTGCCGGTCGTCCCGGACGCGCCCGAATTCGCCGGGCTCGTGCGGCCAGGCATCAACGGTTACCGCCCCTCCGCGGGCGACCTGGAGTCCTTTTTCCAGGCGCTGGCCGAACTGTGGCGCAACCCCGGCCAGCGCCAAGCCCTGGCCGGAGAGGCCCACAAGACCGTGATCGAGCAGGGTTTGGTCGTGGAAGGCTTGGTCGATGCCTACGCGGCCCTGCTCGGCGGCGTCCTGGACGAGGCGGTCCGGGGCGATTTCCGCCGACCCGCGGGGCTCCTGCGCAAACCGCCTTTCCAGTTGGGGGGATTCAAGATATTTCCAATAACCTATACACGGGGATTCCGCGGCGTGGGCACTTTCCCGACCTACCGGGACGACTACGAAGACTACCGCTTCGCGCTTGGAACCTTGCTCAACGCCACCCTGCCGCGATGGTTGCCGGAACGGGTCGAGTTCTATCCCGTGTTCATGGCGGCCGCGGGCCATTGCTCCGATCCGGGCAACCGGATCGTGGCGGACCTGGCGCAAGCGCTACGGCGCGACAATAACCCCGCACACATCCTGCTGCCGCCGGAAGCCCTGGAATCCTTGGTGGAGAAACCTTTCGGCGAAGACGTTTCCACCATCGCCGCCCCCGGCCCGGACCTGGGGCATCCAGGCTGGCGCACGCTGATCGAGCGGATGGAAAGCCAAGCGCCCTGCCTTTATCTGGCCGACGCGGCCTCGCCCCTCGGCGAGTTCGAACACGGCCTTTCCGACCGGATCGGCGTGATTGGCCGTATCGACGCCATCGACGAGCGGCGCCTGGCCGGGATCGCCCGGCGGGCCCGTCGCTGGAACGCCGTGGTGGCGGGCAGCGCGGCGGTGGCGGAACGCCTGTTGCGGATCGATCCCGGGCTGGCACCGCGACTGCTCACGATCATGCCGCCCGTGGAGGTTCCACCCCGGATGGCCGAGCGGCGCTTGGACTGGGGTTCGCCGTTGCGGCTCGCCTATCCCGGCCCGCCGCCTCCTTGGTTGGAACAACTGGCGGCGGAACTATCGGCGCGGGGGGCACCGATAGAACCTGTCCCGATCAATGACTCGGCGGAAGCGAGCGTTTTCGAGCAGGCCGATGCCTTCCTCGTCTTGACCCATCAAACCCACATGGAATCCAGGTTGCGGGAAGCCATGGGCCGGGGCTGTGTCCCGGTGCTTGTTGTGGACCAAGCCGGATCCGGCGCGTTGGTGCTGGACGGAGAGAATGGTTATGTGCTGGAGGCCGGCGACCGGGAGGGGCTCATCGATAGGCTGGAAACCCTGCAAGACAACCCGGCGCTACGGCACGCCATGGCGGTTTGCGCGTTCGATGCCGTATCCAACAGCCCGACAAGCGGTGAAGAAGTGGCCATGGCGTACAAGCTGTTGTTCGAGCGGGTACTACGCGGGATCGAGCCCGGCGGTTTCCTCCGCCCCACTTCCATGGCGGGCGGGACATGAAGCAGGGTGCCACTGGCAAACCGGGCCCGTTCCTTGACCGGCCCTCATGGTTCGGGCTCCGCATTCATGGGAAATTATTAGTGTATCCCGGCAATGCTTTTTAATATGAAACAACGCATCGCAATCAATTTCAATGCCTATTGGTATCCGCTACTTTCCCTGGTGCAGCGAGATTTCAAGGTTCGCTATTCCTCTACGGTGTTCGATATTGGCTGGGTAATAATAAAGCCCCTGATATTCATATCACTGTATACCTTGGTGTTCTCGATCATCCTGAAGGTGAAAGTGGGACCCAACGATGGTCACGGGGATTTCGTCCTGTTCCTACTCAGCGGTTATTTTCCGTTCATGGCTTCGGCCGAAGGAATCCAGCGGGGTAGCCGCTCCCTGATCGACAATCGCGGTTTATTGAAGAAAGTCATTTTCCCAGCGGAAGTATTGCCGGTGGTCGGCGTGGTCAGTGCGACCGTCACTGAATTTATCGGGATGGGTCTTCTGTTGGGATTTGCCGTGGCTTCCGGCGCCCCTTTGTCGGGATGGTTACTACTGTTGCCTTTGGTGGTTTTACTCCAGGTGATAATGACCGTGGGTCTCGCATGGCTGCTAAGCGTCCTGACGGTATTCCTGACCGATCTCGGCGAGGCTTTAGGATTGATGATTACCGGCTGGCTGTTTCTGACCCCTATTTTCTATCCGGTCGATTCCATTCCGCCGGATTTATTATTGTTCTTCAAATTGAACCCGATGTTCCATTTTGTCGCGGCCTATCGCGCCATTATCTTGCAGGCCCACGCCCCGTGGCCGGAGTTGCCCGTGGCCGGCCTTTTCGCCTTTGGCCTGTCGCTCATCGGGTTCTGGTTTTTCCGCAAAACCATAGACCGAGCCAAGAACTTTATATGATTGCTTTGGAAACCAAAAATCTCGGAAAAGCGTATCAAATCTACGCCAAGCCCATCGATAGCCTCAAGGAAGTTTTTTTCCGGCGCATTTACCACGAAAAGTTTTGGGCGTTGCAAGACATATGCCTTAGCATTCCTATAGGGTCGGCGTTGGGAATTATTGGCAGTAACGGATCGGGCAAAACGACGTTATTGCAAATATTGGTCGGCATCCTGGCCCCCAGCTGCGGCACGGTGCAACGGAACGGTCGGGTTTCGGCGATATTGGAACTGGGCTCGGGTTTTCACCCTGACCTGTCCGGGCGGGACAATATCAAGCTCGGGTGCGCGAGAATGGGTATTCCATCGGCGGAGATACCGACCCGGATCGCCGAAATCATAGAGTTTTCGGAGTTGCAGAATTTCATCGACCGGCCGGTAAAAACCTATTCAACCGGCATGTATGCGCGGCTGGCATTTTCCTTAGCTATTTCCGTTACCCCAGATATTCTGGTGGTCGACGAAGCACTATCGGTAGGCGATCAGCATTTCCAGAAAAAATCCTTGGATCGAATGTTGTCTTTGCACCGTAATGGGACGACTATGGTTTTCTGTTCGCATGACATGTATCAAATAAGAAAGGTTTGCGACCGGGCCTTGTGGTTGAAGAATGGACGCATTGAAGCAATAGGGGAAGCTTCGGAAGTTGCCGAAGCTTATCAAAATTACATGAGAAACTTGGATGCTTCCGATTCTAAGTCCGAAGAAGCCGGACCTGAAGACGCCGAGCCTGAACAGGTTAGATTTATTGCTTCCACCGTTCCTTCGGAACAAAGCCACGCAAGCGGCAACTACTTGTTGGATGTCAATACTGAAGGTGACATTCATGGGGGTGTTATCTTAACCGGAAAATCCCTTACCATTAGCGTGACAGCCCATATTTTACCCGAGACTTATGAGGCTGGGGTCCATATCGCGATTACGATTGTCAGGAATGACCAGGTTAAGTGCTATGGAGTGAGCACCTTGACAGATGATGTCAAAATCATGCCGATAGGAGATAATAAATACGGAATAGCTTTTGTATTAGATAATATATCACTGTTATCTGGTGAGTATATGGTAGATGTATTTTTATTAGATGAAAACACGATTCATGTATATGATAAAAAACTTGCGATCAAATTAAATGTAAGCCAAAACAATAGCAGAGAGATCGGCTTGGTCCGCTTGAATCATCGATGGATTGAATTATCCAAATAAAACCGCCAATAAAAGCGCCATATAAATTAGGTAAATAGCATTTTAAAACAAATTAACATAGCACGGATTAAAGCAAACGGCCTTTGTTTTGACTTTTTTGGCCCTTTAGCTTGACGGTCAACAACACATTTGAAATCACACAAGGGGTAATTGTAAACTATGAAACTGCCTGAACGCCTCAAGAAAGTCTTTGGCATTCCCGACGTAAAGCCCCCCGGCTCATCGCCAATGTCAGGTGAACAAGTTCGCAATGCGCGAACCCCTATCAAACACCACTCCGCCGCAGATGTAGCTCACTACTATAACGAATGGACGGAACGCTACCTACAAGGCTTCGGAGAGGTATTCCAAGGAGCTCGCCCCGATTCCACGGAAGAGCTTTTGAATTACATCATGTCCTCCGCACGCATTGAAAACGGTCAACGTATTCTCGATGCCGGATGTGGCGTTTGCGGTCCCGCTATTTGGTTCGCTGAACATTTCGATGTCCGTATCGACGCCATCACCATTTCAGAAGTCCAGGTCGCGGAAGCGACAAAACGCATCCAGGAAAAGGGGCTCCAAGACCGAATCACAGTGCGGCAAGGTGATTTTCACCGCCTTTCCGAATACTATCCGCCAGATACGTTTGACCGCGTGCTATTTCTGGAAACGCTGTGCCATGCCGAGGACTATCGACCCGTGCTGACCGAAGCGAGAACTGTCCTGAAACCCTACGGTTTTCTCTACATCAAAGACTATTACTGCGTCGATTACCGCGCCTGGCCGGAAATGCGGGCTCAACAGCAACCGGATCTGGAAGAACTCAACCGCCTTTACTGCCTAGTCATGCCGGACCTGCCCAGCATCGTCGATGTGATCAGCGAGTTGGGTTTCGATCTCGTCTGCATGCGGCATCCCACCTACACATACTCGCCGGCCATTTGGGAAAATTTCATGCGCAAATCCAATCAATTCTGGCTTCCCAAAATGGATCCGGTTCGAGTGATCAAAACCATGGAATTTCTGGCGATGCGCGAACCGTTCGCACGGTGAACGCCAACCTGACACTGATACGGGCTATTATCTGCGCCCGGCGGATTGCGGGTGGTGACTTAGGCTGGAAAGATGATCGCAAAAATAATCTGAAAAATCCAATTAATTAACACCACATAAATATCAGGAGAAAACCCAATGCGTACCCTTTTCAAGAACCCAGAACTTCAGGCACATTTCTCCCGCTACGGATATATCAAATGTCCGATTTTCAGCCCCGAGCAAGTCTCGGAATTGCGGGAAGCTTATTATAGCCTCGGCATCGAAACACCCGACGGTTTCTTCTATACCTCTGGTTGCAGTCCAGAAGTAAAAGCGAATATACGCGCAATCGTACTGCCTTATATCCTGCCGGTGATTGAACGCATACTCATAAATTACAAGCCCTTGGTTTACAGCTATTTTGTCAAGCGAAATTCGCCCCAGAGCGACCTCTACTTCCACCAGGATTGGAGCGTGGTGGATGAAACCGCAGGACATACCTCTATCAATATTTGGTGCCCGCTGGTACCCACCGATGCCGCCAACGGCAATCTCATGGTCGTACCGGGCACACACGATCTGCCGGGTCCGCCGCGCACCGCGCCTTGCAGCAGCAGACCCTACCTACCTTACGCACAGGTTTACGAATCTGCAGCCCTGCCCCTGCCCACTCAACCCGGAGAAGCCGTTATTTTTGACAACGCGCTTTTCCATGGTTCTCCCGCCAATACCAGGGATGAGGTTCGGCTCGCCATCAGCATAACAATAATCCCGGCGGAGGCTAAGCCTGTGTTGTTCCATGATACCGATTCGGGAAAGGTGGAAATGTGCGAGGTGGATGAAGATTTCTTTATTGAGCAAAACCCCATTTTCACCCGCTCATATAAGGTGCTTGAAGTACGTGATATTCCAACAATAGATTATCGTGAATCATTGTCAAATATACTTGGCATTGAGATCGCCGCCACCTAGGATTAGATGGCTTACAGGTGTAGGTTTATTCATACCGCCCCCGTGAGGATCGCCACGGTTGCCCCTGGGGTTGGGATTGGCACCGATGGCCAGGGTTCTGGGCGGGCCTTCCCCACCGGCAAGGCGCGGCGCTCGAAGAGGGCGGCCAGGATCAGGGAACGGCCATGGCGGAAAATCCCCACCAGCCGCCAGCGGTGGGCCTGTTGGCGGGGAGAGCCCGGAATGGCCGGGAAGGTGGCGGCGGCCATTCCGGCCTCGGCCTCCCCGCCCACCGAGAGCAGCCACCAGGTGGCGATGGCGATCGCCAACCAGAGGCGCTCCGCCCGCTCGGGATCGTCCATGCGGGTGTTCTGCCATTGCCAGCCGCCGCCCTTGATTTTCTTGAAGCTTTGCTCGATCCAACCGCGCAATCCGTACCAGCAGGCGTTGGCGGCTTCCGGCGGCAGGTCCGTCAGGACGAGCCAGGGGTCCTTGTGGCCTTCCCCCCAATAGGCCAACAGGGTGCAGTCCAGGCGGGTCCGCTTGCCGCCGAACGCCGTCCCCCGGCCTTGCCAGCGGTCGCCCACCTTCGGCACCAGGCGGGTGAACGGCCGCCAGTGCCGCCATCCCCGGGGGCGGAAGGTGCCGCCCGAGTTCACCCGCAGCATCGGGTGCCAGCCCAGCGCTTGGATCCCCTCGAACAGCCACTTGGCGTACAGCCCCCGGTCCGCCAGCACCAGGACGGTCCACGACGCGGGCGCGACGTCCTTAAAATGCCTCAGCAAGGCCAGCCATTCGGGCTTCCACGGATGCTTCCGTTCCGCCCTCAGCACCTTCCAGGCCACCGGCACCGCGCAGCCCCGGTAAAGTACGCTGACCGCCAGGACCACGAACCGCTGCCCCAGGCTCGTCGCGTCCAAGGCGACCGCCAACTGGTTTCCATCCCAGCCCTCCAAAACCCAGCCCAGCCAGGGGGCCCGGCACGCCTCCACGTCGAGTTCGCGGCGCTCCTTCCCGGCCTTGGCCTCCTTCCCACGGTAGACGTCGCGCAGGCGCTCCCGCACCGCGTCGCCCTTCTGCCCCAGCCGACACGACCACCAGTCGGTCAGCGCCGAAAGGCTGCAAGCGCCGACCACGACCATGCCCAGGCTCCACAGGGCCAAGCCCATCGCCATCGGCTTCGAAAGGCCGGGAAAGTGGATGGCGATCTCCCGGTTCCATTGGTACAGTTCTGGAGGGCGAGGCATGGCGGTTCCTCCGGTACAGGGTGTTTGTCGTTACTCACCAATGTACCTTAACCCTTTGTCTCGCCTCCGGTTTTTTCAAAAACCTACACTTGTAAGGGATTAGATGGTGGGCCTAATGGGTTGAAGCTGATTTCACAAGCCGCAAGTAGCGTGGGATTCAATAAAGATTCATCAAGCACTCTAACCCAGCCCTTTCAAAGTGACTGCTTCTTCTTCCTAAGTAATTGATATGTCGAGACATGTGGCTGTTTCGGGTCGTAGGGCGGTTTGTCGATGGGCTTTTTCGGGCCGCGCGGATGCTTTTTGAGGGTACGCAACGGGATGTTCCGGGCGGTTTCGCGCAGCCACGCGGCGAATTCCGCCGGGGTTTGTTCGGAGACGAACAGCCAGTCGCCGACCCCGCTGAGTTGGATGAGCGCGAGGAAAGTGGCGGCGATCTCGTGGGAGAGATAATACCCGGAGATATCCTTGGACACGGGTTTTCCATGGGCGCAGTCCAGCGCCGAGATCATGACCGAGAAGAGGTTATAGGCGACCAGGGCCAGGGCGAATCCGAACAGGGCGGCCTTGGGATAGGCCAGGGTTTCGATCTCGGACTTGAAATGTTTTTCGACGTGTTGGAACGCGGTTTCCAGGGTCCAGCGCCTGCGGTAGAGGTCGGCGACGGTGGCGGCGGGTATGTCCGCCGGGAGGTCGGTCAGGATATCGACGAAGGCATCGCCGTCGCGGGTGGGTTGTTCGAGTTCGACGCGGACGAGGCGATAGGGCCGCCCGGCCACGCCGACCCGCTTTTCCAAAAGCCGCCCGCCGCCCTGTTCCCCGGCCTGGGAAAACAGGGTTTCCTCGGTCAGCGGCAGGTTCAGGTGCAAGCGCATCAAGGCGTGGGCGTTCCGGCCCTGGAGCCGGTCGAGGAATCCCACGGTGCAGAAGTTGCGGTCGGCGATCCACAGTTCGCCGGCCTTGGGGATACCGGCCACGGCGTCGAGCAGGCGGCGCTCCTGGGCATGTCCGTCCTCGCAAGGGAACACGTCCCGCATCAGGCGGCGCTCCGGGTCGAACACCACCAGCGACTTGCCCGGCAACGCGGCACCGCCGACCTCGCGGTGGACGGCGAGGCGTTTCTCGCTCGCCGCCAGACAGTTGCCGTCGAGGAGGCGGACCGGATAACCCGGCAACCAGGGTTCGGGGGTGAAACCCAGGGCATCGAGAATATCCGACAGGTCTTCCGAGGTATCGCGCAGCAGGGCTTGGGACACGGATAATTCAACGCCCTTGAGTTTCTCGTAGAGCGCGGATACCGTTACCCCCAGGGGTTCCGGGTGTTTCTGGTAGGCCGCGTTGATCGAGGGATGGACCTTGAGGACCACGCTCAGCATGAGGTCGCACACCGTCGAAAATAGGATTTCCCGCGTGTATTGCTCCTTCGCGTTCTCCAGGAAAATCCTGTCCAGCCTCTCCGCCGCAAAGCAGCGTTCCAGTAGGCCGTGCAGCAGGCAGGACAGGGGCATTTTCTGGCGGAATAGCTCTAGCATTGATCTCGACTATTGGTGTTGGTATGTTGAGCGCCGATAATACTATCGGTTATTTCAGTTTGAAAGGGCTGGCACTCTAACCCATCGCCTGGCCGACACCCCGCCATTCCCCGCTCCAGCCTTACTTGGCGGTGGTGTCCGGTGGATTCCCTGTCCCCCCTTGATTTTCCGGTTCCTGCGCCTATGCAGCTTCCTATTCCTCGCCTGCGACCGCTGCTGGACCTGATCCTCGGCGGTCGCTCCGCGGCACCGCTCGCGCCGATGGACCCCACCATCGTCCGCCCCTATACGTCGCCGCGTCCCCCGGGCTGGCCGATGCAGCCCCTCCGCGTGCTCGGCCTCGGCCTGCCGAAGACCGGCACCACCACGCTGGCCCTCATGATGCAGCGCCTGCACTACAACCGGCTGGAATACGACGGGGCGGCGGTGCTGGAGGTGGCCGAAGGCCGGGTGGCCGACGCCTTGGCCCGGACCGGGCGCTACGAATTCGTCCGCGACATGCCTTGGTGCCTGTTGTGGGAAGCCTACTTGGCGCGTTACCCAGATGCCCGCTTCGTCCAGACCCTGCGGAGCAATGAACGGGATTGGCTGAATAGCCTGCGCCGACACTACGCGAGTCCGCTCAACTACGGCTACGAGCCGCCGACGAAGGAGAATGTCGCCCGCTGGCTCGGCGGGGACCTGGTGCGCCTGCTCGGCGCCACGGACCGGATCGACGCCTACCGCAAACACCGGCGGTTGGTGGAGGACTTTTTCCGGGACAAGCCGGGTCGGCTATTGACTGTTTGCTGGGAGGAAGGCGACGGCTGGCGGGAGCTCTGTGGCTTCCTCGGTTTCCGGACGGTGCGGAACCCGGTGCCGCACGAGAACACCGCCAGGATTCCGCCACGCCAAAGGCCCAAGGTGTTCTGCATCGGCTTGACCGGCTCCGGCGTCAACACGGTGAGCCGCTGCCTCGCCGTCCTCGGCTATTCCCAACTGCGCTTCGATGTGGAGTACCTTGTGGATATGGCCGTTGGCCGGGTGGCGGAAACCCTGGCCGAACTCGCCCCCTACGAGGCGCTGGTGGGCCTGCCCTGGGCGCTGGTATACCGCGACCTGGCCACCCATTTCCCGGATGCCCGCTTCATCCTGACGCGGGCGGCCACACCCGAATTGTGGGACGAACGCAACGCGGCCGACTCCGCCCTTTGGTCCACCTACCCCGAGACGCCGGGAGTGGGGGCGGGTATCGACACACTGGCGGAGCGGGCGAGGCTGCGGACGGCCTCCACACTGGGGTTGTACCGCGAACACCAGGAAGCGGTACAACGTTTCTTCGCCGACCAGCCGGGAAAGCTGCTCACCCTTTGCTGGGACGAAGGGGATGGCTGGGAAAAGCTGTGCGGTTTCCTTGGCGAGCCGGTACCGGACCAGCCCCTGCCACACGACCTGGACTACCCCTGGTGAATCTTCACCACCGCCCGACGGATTCCGGGCGGCGGTTTATGCTAGAAAGATAATGGGGATTATCTTGGGCAAAAGTTAAGATAAAGCCTTGTTAAAACGATTACCACCCTATCCAAACGGTGAAGCCAAGGCCCGGCCCGGAACGGCAATGCTGTTGAATTAACCGCTGGCGATGCGTTTGGACTTATCGACCTGCCATTTGCTGACGGGCTTTTTACAGACCCGTGGCTGCGGGGGCTTGGCGGTTCTAGGGCGGTAATAGCGTACCCGCGCGATCTCGTCGAGGAGTTCGCCGAAGACGAGCAGCGCCAGTTCGGGGTATCGTGGCGACAGGACGAAGGCCTCCCCGGGCAGTGTGATCATGGTGTTCTTGAACTGTGGCTGGGCGTCGATGGCGGGGTCCGGGTGCGGCGCGAGGGACATCAATATCCGGGAGATGACGGCCATGGTCAGGATGGCGAAGAGTTCCTGGCGGACGCCGTTCTCGGTGCGGGTATGGAAAGTCTCGATGTCCAGCGAAGATTTTTCGTCACGGTAATGGACCTCCAGTTCCCAGCGGCGGAAGTAGAGGCCGGTGACGGCGTGGGCGGGGAAGCGGTTTCCATCCACGAGGTTGGTGATGAGCACGGAAAGTTCGCCGTCCGGGCCGACCAGGCGGATGGCGCGGACGGCGACGGGATCGGACCGGGGCGGCGTCAGGGTGAGGAGTTCCTCGGTCCGGCCGGATTGGGCGAAGGCCTCCACGGCGGCGAAGGTGCCGGAAGCCGGGCAGCGCATCAGCCAGTAGCCGCGATAGTTCCGGGTTAGGTGGTCGATGAGGTCGTGGCCGGGGTAGCCCCGGTCGAACAGGATGACGCCGCCGGGCGCGGAAGATTTCAATGTAGTTGTCGCCTCGCCGTTGTGGGTTCAGGCCGCTTTTGGAGGCGTGGCGTGAACCTCGGATTGGGTCTTGGCTGGCGCGGCTGATCGTTCCGGGTTCAGGTGTACGGCCGGGATCGGCCGCCAATTGCGGAGGCCACCGGTCCATCGTTGCGGATGCCGTGCGCGGGCGGCCTCATAGACGGCTCGGCGCCGCTTCAGGAGGTCGGCGTCCTGGCCGGCATGCCGCTCGGCGGGGGTGACGAAGCGGATCGCGCCGTGGCGGTGCTCGTGGTTGTACCACCGGACCAGGCCTTCGGCCCAACGGCGCGCCGCCGCCAGGTCGTCGAACGGCCGGACCGGATGGTCGGGCCGGTATTTCAGGGTCTTGAACACCGCCTCGGCATAGGGGTTGTCGTTGCTGACGGCGGGCCGGCTGAAGGACGCCGCGACGCCGAGGGATTGCAAGGTCGCGAGCATGGTCGAGCCTTTCATGGGCCCGCCGTTGTCCGAATGTAGGACGACCTGGCCCGGGGCCACGCCCTCGCGCCGACATACGTCGCGCAGGAGTTCGCCGGCCAGGGCGCTGCTTTCCTCGCCGTAGACCTGCCAGCCCACGACCTTGCGGCTGAACAGGTCGAGGAACAGATAGAGGTAGAAGAACTGGCCCCGGATCGCGGCGGGCAAATAGGTGATGTCCCAGCAGTAGACTTGATTGGGAGCCGTGGCGCACAGGGCCCTGGGCTTGCCGCGCGGCTGTCCCGGCCGTTCGGCCCGGCGGTGCGCCAACTGGTTTTCGGCCTTGAGGATGCGGTGGAAGGTCGATTCCGAGGCCAGGTATTCCCCCCGGTCCGCCAGCCGGGGCACGATCTGGCACGGCGGCAAATGGCCGAACTCGGGGGAGTTGGCCACCGCCAGCACCTTGGCCCGCTCGGCCTCGCTCAGCTTGTGGGGTGGAACGTACACCCGCGCGGGCCGCCGGTCGGCCTGGACGCCGTCCCCGGATCGCCAGCGCTGGACGGTGCGGGCGGACAACCCCAGCACCCCGCAGGCCCGCTCCAGGCGCGCGCCGGCGGCGGTGGCCTCGTCGATCAGGGCGGTCACGGTTTCGCGCTCTTGCGGCGGGGTCATTCTTCCCCTCCCCCCAAGAGCGCCCGGTACTTTTTTTGAAGGACCAGCAACGCCGCCGCCTCCGCCAGCGCCTTGTCCTTACGCGCCAATTCCCGTTCGAGGCTCTGGTTGCGCTCCTTGAGGACCCGCAGTTCCCGGGCGTTCGTCGATGCCTCTCCCGTGCCCCCTGGATCCCGGCAAAAGTCCCGCTTCCAACCGTCCAGCTGGTGGGCGAACAGGCCGCGCTCCCGGCACCAGGCGTTCAGGGCTTCCCCTTCCAAGCCATGGCTCTCCTGCAACGCCGCCAACCGTTCCTCCGGGCGCCAGTCCCCGGGACGCCTCTCCCGCTTCACCGCGCCGCGTACCGCCTCGGGTAATTTCTTTTTCATCCAGCCCTTCAAGGTCAAGTGGTTCATGTTCAGTTCCTCGGCCACCTCTTTTATCGACCGGCGGCCACGCGCAAACACCTTCCGAAGCGCTTGCTCTTTGAACTCTGCGGAATACGTCGTAATCATGGGCAATTGTCCTCTTCTTTCCTCTTTCATTCGGAAAATTAGAGGCGACAACTATTCTGACGCCGGGGGAGGTTATCTCGACCCCGCGCGCGAGCTCCGCCGGACGGCAACCGCACAGCGCGGTGGTGAGGGCCGGGATGAACCATTTTGACCCGGCCTCCCGCATCGCCGACAGGAGGTCCTCGCGCCAGGCTCGGGGCAGTGTCGACAACCCCTGCCGCTTGCTGGCGTGGTGTTTTTTCCTCGCCGCCCCCAGGGCGAGCAGCTGTGGCAAGTTTCCCAAGTCCCCCATCTCCGGGTCGGTACCGTCCGCGACGGACCGGACCAGCCGCCCGATGTGGGAGGCCAAGACGTACCTGAGCGCGTATTTACGCTTGAAAAACGTGGAGGCCTTGGTCGTGTCGCGGAGCCGGTCCATGACCACGGGGACGGTGGCGCCGTCCCGGGTGAGCGACAAAAAGGTTTTCAGATAATCCAAATAGGTTTTTTGGGAGACCGGATTGATGGGGTGGTTCATTAAATAATCATGGGCCACTCCCATTATGGATGGGATGTCGAACTTAAACATGATCGATTTTCCAGGGCGGTTTCGGATTCGCCAAAAAGAGCCGCTCCCATGGGTGCGCGCCCGGCGGGCCGTGCGCGTATTATTCCAGGGCGAATACGACGCCTGGAATAATACGCATTTCATACCCGAGAACCGGCGACGGATATCCGAAAATCGATAAGGTTTTTGGGTTCGACCCATATGGCCGACGAAGATTCCCCAGGTGGCGTCCGGTCCTGGCCGCCAGCGCCCGCCCATCCTGGAAATCCGGGGGCCAGAATATACCAGGGATAACCCTTATTAAGGCCAACCACAAATAATCCGGCGTCCAATTCAGACAGCGCCAAAAAAATGATTGTATCCCCGCAATACGGCCCGCAAATAAGCACGGAATACGGCACCGGATTAATTCTCGTCCGCAATAGAAATACCCGATACGCAATCCAATTGGTCACGACGGACTTCAAACGATAAATCCACGACGCCCACGCAATATTTTTGTAGTCTTGCGAGACCATCCAAAAAAAGTACTGCTATCGTCCCCGCCATTTCGCCCGACTGTCTGAAAACGGCTCCGGCAGTGCGCCGCCGTCGCCGTATCGCCTTTCCCATTCCATGGCCGGTGGCGGGTACGTCCCCTCAGAAAAGGGAACACATCCTGACGACGGCACCCCCGACGTTTCCCAATCCGCCGCGCGGCGCGGAACCCCCGAACGGAAAAACGCCTCGAATTTCCAGGAAGACGACCATTAGACGACCGCTGGAGGGCGTACCATGGCCATGCAGATCACTGAACGCGGCAAGTGGATCGAACTCGTGCGCACGAAGTACGAGCAGGTGGAAGTAGTCGAATTGCAAGACGGCACCCGGGCTTATAAGGTCGGCACAGGGCGGTCCAACCGGAAATGGCACGGCAAGTTCCCCGCGGCATCTGAATCCGTGCCGCCGGAGATCGAGGAAAAGCTGGAGCCCGAAGAGCGCGACAAGGTCCGCGAATGGCTGGACCGGCGCGCGGCGAGGACGCAGCTGGAAGAGCAGATCCGGGCGAAAACCGACGTCGCCCGGATCATGTTGTTGGCGGCGAAGGCGTATGAGAGCGAAAAGATATCGCGCGAGGTGGGGCGGGCGATCTGGGCCGCGTGGCAGCCGCTCCGGGCGGCGTTGCACAGAAGCGGCATTCAGGAGCGCGCCAGCCGGAAGGAATCCCCGTCCGTTCCGCCCAAGAAGCGGGTCCGCCACCGTGGCGGAGGTGGGTCCGAGGCGGATCCGGAGCAAACGTAGCTTGCGCCCGACCGTCACGCGGCGGGTCCGGGGTCCGGTGGGGCCGGACATCCGATTGCGGACATAGCTGACCGGGCCGCGGTCGGCGGCTCGGTCCGATGAACCAGCCTTCCGGTCTGCGGAAGCGTCGGCTTCAATGAGGCCGAGGCCTTACTGCCTCGGAAAACGTCGGCGAGGCCCTGTTCCAAGCGGCCTCTGGATTGCTTCAATGAGGCCGAGGCCTTGCTGCCTCGGAAAACCGCGCCATGGCAACGCGATGGCTCGAAAGGGAAAATCCCCCGGAATGCGCGGACCCTCGACGAACGGCCGAGCAGAAACGGTGGAGCCTATACCGAAAATGCATATACCTAATGTATACAATCGCTTGCAAATGCGCGAGCCTACCGGGATTCCGCCGCCGCTGGGGGTTCGCGCATTCCTTCGCGAGGCCAGCGCAGCGGTGCCCGGCCTCGAAGAATACTTCATCCCCATTTTTTGAGGAACCCGCGCTCCGACACCACAAGCCCAACCCATATCCCGGTCACGCGGGAAATGCGGGCGCGAAATTGCTGTAGTACTGATTCTGGGCAATCCTCTGGCTGCGGTAAACCTCGACGATGCCCCGCCTCGCCAGTATGTCGCGCGGCGGCCGGTCCTCCCGCAACTCCGCCAGCGCCAACAGGGAACGCAGCACGTCGGGATCGACGGTCCTTTCCCGATGGGCCAGGTGAAAAACAGCCGCCGCTGGCGGTCCCTGTGGAAGCCGGTGGCCTGCAAGCGCCCGGCCCGCCCCACGCAGGGCAGTAGCGGCAAGGCCTCCAGCGCCAGGGCATTGGCCCCCGACATGGTGCCGGGTCCATCGGCCGGGGAAGACTTGCCCGGATTCTTCCAGCGCAAGGCATAACGCTGGTCCTCCAGCGGATCCCACCTCAGGCCGAAACCGTCGTCCCGATAATCCCAGGGCTCGAACAAGGCCCGCCGCAACTCGGCCGGCCCCGTGGCCTTGCGGATCTCCAGCGCGTAATGCGGCAATCCCTGGCCGGCGGCGTCCCCGCTGCGGACCATGCGCAAGGGCGTGTCCCCGAAGACGCCTTTGTCATGCACCGTCTCGCTGCCCAGCGCGGCCAGGAAATCGACGGTGCGCCGCCGGCCGGGGGCCGCCCGCCCGCGCGCGTCCGCCAAGGCCGAGCGGAGCTTCTCCGCGCCGAACGGCAAGCGCTTGTCGATTTCGAAGTGCCCGGTCGAGGCCGAGGCCAGGGCTTGCGCCAGTTGTTCCGGGAAGCCTTGCGGCGCGCCCGCGCAGCCGGCCAGCACCGGCCGCCACGCCCCGGCGAGGGGGCGCCAGAGCAGGCGCGCCCCGGGCTCGAACCCCCGCGCCAGCAGGAGCGTGCCGACCGCCGCTAGGAACCCCAGTGGATTGCCGCCGTCGATGCCGATCAATTCGAGGCCGTTACCGTTGTCCATGGTGGCCCTCCCCGGGGGTCCCGTCCCCCGCCTCCGACTCGCTCCGCCGGTGATCCGCCAGCCGCATGATGGCTTCCAGCCACGCCAGCCCCCACCAGCCGAACCGCCGGTTGAGCCGCCAGAAACGCTCCGCCACGCCCGAATCCAGGCGCTCCAGCCCGTGCCCGCTCGACGCCCGCAACTCCAGCCCCGCCAGTTCGCCCGGCCCGTCGAGCCGCAAGGACACCTCGACCGGACGGCCATCCTCCGCCACCGGGGCGAACGGTCGGCAGTGGCCGTGGTGGCTGGCGACCAGGTGCAACACCAGGTCGCGCAGGCCCCCGTCCTCCGGCAGCGATCCCGGCGCGCCCTCCGCCAACCTCACCGACAGCAGTTCGTGGCGGGCGCCCTTCGGATAGCCGGCGGCTTCCCGGGCGCGCTCATGCTCGGCGCGGCCCTGGGGCAGTTCGCCGGACTTGGCGAGCCATTCGCCGCGCGGCGCCGGCCGGCCGCTCCGCAGCAAGGACTGGAAACGCGGGTCGGCCTTGCCCAGGTCGTGCAGCAAGCCGGCGCGGGCCACGGCCCCGGCGATGGCCGGCGGCAGGCGGCAGGCCCCGGCGAAAACCCGGGCGAAGTCGGCCACGCCCCGCGAATGCTCGGCCAGGGACACCGGCCGGGTGCCCGACGAGGACGAGGCGTCGTCCTCGTCGGAAAAGCGGTCGGCCTCCCCGCCATCCGGGGCCCGTGGCAGGGACCGGGTGCCCACCACCAGCAAGCCCCCGCGCGGATGCAGCCCGACGCCGCGCCTGAACGCGGGCATGGGCTCGGTGGCGAGGCTGCCGGCGACCTGCCTCAGCCAGCCCGGCAGCGCCGCGTCCCCGCCCAGTGCGGCCAGCGCATCGCGCAGTTCCCCCAGGAACGCCCCGGGGTCCTCCTCCAGCCCTTTCCCGGCCCCGCCCGCCAGCGCCCACGATCCTCGCCGTGGCGGCGGTCGCGGGCCATTCGGCCATGACTTTCGGATGCAGCCGCAGCAGGGCCTTGCCCCGGCTGGCGGCGTGGGCGCGGTCGCCGAAATCCATCACCGGCGCGCCGCCCCCGCGCGGCGCCAAGTCCCCGAGCTCCCGCCAGCCCTCCGTGTCGGCCGGGATGACGACGACATCGCCGGGCCGCAGGGCCTCCCAAGCGGACAGCGGGCCCCAGCCCTCGCCGGGGGTGACTTCGCCCCACTCCGCGCCGCCTTGGACCGCCCGGCACTCGACCACCGCCATGTCCTCGCGCCCGCGCCAGCGCACCACCCGCCGCCGCCCCCGGGGCTTGAAGCCGCCGGAATCCGCGTCCAGGCCCTCCACGTCGCCGCTGTCGTCGTCGGCCGCGACGCCCGCGAGCCATGCCCGCATCCGCCGGATCGGCACGGCCAGGCATTCCGCCGTGGCCGGTGGGCAGAGCGTCAGGACCTCCAGGGACTTGTCGGCCTCGGTGGGTTCCGGGCCGCCGCCGGTGACGGTGCCCAACCCGAGGTCGGCGCGCCAGCAGGCCAGCACGTCGGCGGACGCGGGGCCGGCACCGTGCAGGAATACCGCGGGTTCCGGCGTGGGCACCGGTTCCGGTGCGGTCTGCGCCCAGCCGTCCACGTGGGCGGGCAGCATCACCGGCGCGGACCTGGGCGGCGGGTTGAGCGCGGCCAATGCCGCCAGTGAAGCGGCCGCGGCCTCGGCAGGGGCATGGGGTTCGGCTCCGGCCTCCGCCTCGACCCCGGCTTCGGCCGCAGCGGCGGTCTGCGATAGCATTGCCTCCAGGGCCGTAATGCCGAGGTCGATTTCCCCCGCCTCGCCGGCCCGCTCCTTCAGCCAGCGCCAGGTGTTCGCCAGCGCCCTGCCATAGACCGGATCGTCATCGCTGTCGTCCGCTTGGTCGGCCCGCACCAGTACGGCGGCGCGTGCCCCCGCCGGTCGGCCTTCGCCGTCGCGGCCCGCGATCTCCCGGCCCATGCGGTTCAGCCGGCCGAAGCGCTGGCGCAGGGCGTCGAGGCTGGCGCATTCCGTCACCAGCAGGTCGAAATCCAGATCGGCCCCCACTTCCAGGGTCTGGGTCGCCACCACGAACAGCGGTTTTTCCAGCCGGCGCCCGGCGGAGTCGGCCGGCCAGGATGTCGTCCTTGTCCAACGGCCGCATCCGCCCGGTCAGCAGCACCACGTCGTCCCCATGGGTTTCCGCCAGCCGCCGGAACGCTGCGCGGGCCGTCGCCACCCGGTTGGCGAAGACCACGCAGGCCAACGGCCGGCCGGCAGCTTCCCGGCCTGCCCGGCCAGGGCGGCGGCCAATCCGTCCAAGGCATGCGCGCCCTTGGCCTTGGCGGCGACCTCCAGCAGGGTGGGCTTGGCGGCCAACCGGCGGTCCCCCAGCGGATGGCCGGGCGTGCGCCCCTCGTCGGAATCGTCGCGGAAGACGTCGTCCAGGCCGGGCGGCGGCGTGGCGCTCATCGCCACCGCCCGGAACGGCGCCACGAGCGGGGTTTCGGCCCAGCCGCGATAGGCCCGCACCGCCTCCAGGGTGTCCAGGAACGGCCGGGCGCAATGGGCCTCGTCGAGCAGGATCAGGGCGTCGTTGCCCGCGAGCCCCGCCTGGATCGGCCAGGCCTTGTGGGAACGGCCGTAGGCGCGGAACAACAGGCGCGAACCGAGTTGGTCCACGGTCGAGGCGATGATGGCCGGCTGCGCCGGGGACCGCGCCCAGGCGTCGGAGCGGTACATGCCGCCGCGCAGCTGGAAGCAGGCCAGGGGCTCCCAGGCCTCGCCGCCGGCCAGTCCACGCAGGGCGCCGGCCACCGTCCCCAGCACGCCGTCCGGCGCCCCGCGCAATGCCCTGGCGATATGGCGGGCGCGCTTGAACGCCTCGTCCACGATGACGCGCCGGTCCACCACGAAGAATATCCGCCGGGGCGCCGCCAGCGGTTCGGTTGCGGGCGTGTTCAGCGCGGCGGCGGCCAGGGCGAACACGGCGATATCGAGGCAGGCCGTCTTCCCCGAGGCGGTGGGCAGGGCGATGGCGTCCGGCCAATCCGCCGCGCCAATGCCCTTTGCCAGGCGAACGGCGGCCGGCCCCACAGGGCCTCGAAGAATTCGTCGAAGCGGTCGGGGTCCAGTTCAGTCATGGCGCCCCCCTCCCTGCGATAGCGGCCGGCACAGCCCGTAGCCCCGGAACCGCCCGGCGCCGATCAGCACCGGGCCGCGCACCTCCCGCTCGAACAGGAGCACGGCATGGGCGTGGTGCATGGGCCGCCGTCGGATTTGCGGGCGAGGGGCGGGAACTCGCCGGCGCGCGGTACCCCCCGTATGAGCGAGTCCGGGTGCAGCAGCACGTCGAGCGGGCGCGGCAGTCCGATCCGCTCGCAGGCGTCCTTGACCACTTCGGCGGCCTTTTCCCACCGGTCCTTGCCGCCGCAGTGGCGGTCCAGTACCACCGGGGTCACGCTGGCCCAGCGCCGCGAGGGCCGGGTCCAGGCCTCGGCCCACAGGCTCTTTTGGGGGGGCCGGGCGCGGGTCTCCAGTTCCGCGCGGCACTCCAGCCAGCGGCCGTCGAACAGGGACAGGGACGCGGGCAGGCCATGCCCGTCCCGGAGCCAAGGCTCGAGGATGGCGGCGGCCTCGGCGGGGTCGAGGCCGCGCGGCAAGGCCAGAGCCAGCCCCATGACGCGGCCGTCGGCATGGTCGTGGTCCACGAAGGGCGGCGGCAGCAGGGCGACGTGCGGCAGGGCGGTGGCTCGGCCGTCGGCGGCGTGGCCCGACAGCCATTCCGGGATGGCCGCCCCCGGTGCACGGCAGGCGGCCAGCGTCGCGCCCCGCAGGGCTTCCGTGAGTTTGAGGGTGGCGTGCAGGGACGGGCGTTGCCCGTCCAGGGCCAGCACCAGCAGGTGCGGGTCGAACAGGCTCTGCCCGGGCACCCGCTCGTCCGCCGGCTGCTCGGGCCGGCCATAGGCCTGCCACATGCCGGGAACGGGACGGAGGCTGACCGGACGGCCGTTCGGGAACCGGTCGCTCAATTGCTCTTTCAGCATCTTTTTCTCCTTGGACTTGGAAGCCTCGGCGAGGCGGGCCACCAGCCCGCCCCAAGCGATAACCTGGTCGCGGTTGCAGCGCCGTTCCAGGTCGTCCAGCCGGCCGGTGCCGGACACCCGCAACCGGTGGGCGCCCAGGCCCTCCACCGGCACCCAGTCGGCGGCGGGCGGGGAATCCTCCAGCCACATCTGGACAAGGGAGGCGGAATGCCCGACCGAGATCACCTTGCGGCACAGCGACACCAGCGGGGCCCGGTGCGGCTCGGGGACCCCGCCGTCCCAACTCAGGTAAACGTCGGGATCGGCGGGGATGGCGACGGGAAAGGCGCGGGGCTGGCGGGAACGGTATTCGGGCAGGAGGCCCAGCCCGGCCTCCTTGAGCCTGCCGGGATCGTGGGTGTCGGGGGTTTTCCGGCCCAGCTCGGTGTCGTTCACCGGGACATAACCGACCACGGGCCCGCCACCGCCCGTCCCGCTCCGGAAGGTGGCTTCGGCCGCCCTGATGGCGGGCGGCGGCAAGCGTTCCAGCCAAAGCAGGACGGCGCGCTCCTCCTCCGCCCGGCCGGTCTCGAACCAGGCCGCCGCCAGCGCCATGAACACCCGGTCGGGATGCGGCGGCCACTCGGCGCGCTGCTTCCCCGCGCCGTCGGCGGCGGCCATGGCCCAGCCGTTGAGATAACGAAGGCCCAGGGCGAACATCAGGCGTCCCCGGTGGCCCGGTGGGCGGCCTGTTCCTGGCTTTTCCGCACCAGCCGCACCAGGTCCGGGTGGGGTGCCAGGGCGATGTCGCCCTCCCACGGCAGGCCCAGGGCCCGCGCCTCGGCCACGGCGTCCTCCAGCAGCGCCGCGGCGCCGGCGCCGTCGAGCGCGTAGGCCTTCGGTGCCTGGCCGGGCGCGTCCAGGAGGTGCCAGACGAAGGCTTCGGTCGGGAACAACTGGCAGCGCGAGCGCAGGTCGGCGCCCTCCTCCCGGCCCAGGGTCGCGGCGGCCAGCCCCAAGGCGGTGAGCGCCACGCGGGCGGCCTGGTCGACCGCGGGGTCGGAATCGGCCGGGCCGCCCAGCGGAAAGCGCAGCCGCCGCAGGGCCGCGAGGGACAGCACGGTGGTCTGGCGGACCTTGGAGACGGTGTAGCCGCCCTCGGCGATCGTGGGAGCAATATTGTCGTGATTGGCCTCCGAAGGTTTCCCTTCCTTTCCCACCAAAACGGCGCGATCCTTATCATCTCGGCGCGCCGCTGACTCATCCGGTGTCCAATGAGGCGCGTCATCCGTCCTTGCGGCACGCTCGAAAAGGGTTTTGGGACCGATATGGATTTGTGCAGGATCAACCCGGCTCGAGGTCCTTTTTCCCGGCACCGCGTCGTAGCCCACCATTTCAGAGACCAGCGCCCGCTGGAATTTCGCGCCCATGCCGCCGCGCGGGCCTGTTCGGCCTGTGCCCGAACACCAGGGCGGTCGGGCACAGGCCGAACAGGCCCGCGGCGTTGCCCACGTCGGCGTGGTCCAGGATTTTGCCCGGTGCCGATTCCCGGAAAATCACGCCGTCCAGCAGGCTGTCGCGGAGGATGGCATCGGCGATGCGGTGCGGCGCCTCCAGGCTGCTCACGCTGAATTTCCTCAATAGGCCGTCCTGGTCGAAGCACACCGTAATCAGCGGCAAGTGGATCCGGTTGGCCCGGCGTGCTTGCAGCAGGGCCAGTTCCATGCGGTTGGCCTGCGACTGCACCGAGTCGACGAGTACGCACTCGACTTGGCGGCCATCGACGTGGCGGGTTTCGGTGGCGTATCTGCCACCCTCGTAGGTCGGCGGGAATATCTTGTCGCCTTCGCCTCCGGCGGGTTGGTAGTCGGTCACGCAACGGAACGCGGCGGCGTGGCCGGCCACCGCCTGTTGCACATCGTCCAAGGTCAATGCGGGCGCCATGATGGATTTCTCCTGTGGTTTCGGTGGAAAGAAAAAACCGCATGGAATAGCCCCCCTCCGAAAATCCGGCCGCCAATCCCGAATGGCATGCGCTTCCATCCCCGAACGACGGAACGCCCCGGCAGGCCCGGACGGCCCAGGGAACGCTTTCCCATTCGAAAAGCGGGGACGGTATTCAGTTTTCGTGCGATGAGAGGGCGGATAGGCAGCCCCGGCGTGGCCGGGAAGCTGCCTAATCCGATTACTCCAATGAGGCCAGGGTCTTGTACCCTGGAGATGGTTCGCTCTGATCAGGGACCTCGAGTCCGCCCATGCTGCAATGTGGCCGTTGATCCAATGGATCAGGACGGGGTTTTCCCGGGCGGGAGGCGATCCTTTTCGCGAAATGGTGAGCGGCCTGAACTATTACGTCTAGTGCTCCCATCAATCAAAAAAAATTTACCGGCGTGAAGGTTGTTTCCACCGCAATGACCGCATATCTTCCAGGCCCTGACGGAGAACCTCACCCACATGGCACCTTCCATGTTCGAGGATCGCTCGGGCGGTTGGCCGGGGTTCTGGTAGGCAGCGCGATCAAAAGTCCAGGGGACTCCGTGCCTCCTTGAGCGTGGAACTCCGCACCGTGTGGGTGTAGATCATGGTGGTTTTGAGGTCGCCGTGACCAAGCATTTCCTGGATGGTCCGGATATCATAGTTGGCCTGGAGCAGGTGGCTGGCGAAGCTGTGGCGGAAAGTGTGGGCGGAGGCGCGCTTGGTCAGCTGGCTTTTCCGCACCGCCTGGGTGATGGCGTCTTGGACATGCCGCTCGTGCAGATGATGGCGGCGGCATTCGTGCCCACCCCGGGGCAGGTTCGCGCGCGTCGGCATGATTGCCGGAAACAACCATTGCCAGGCCAGTTCCTGCGCCGCGCGTGGGTATTTGGCCCCCAAGCCATCGGGCAGGAAAACACCGGCGTAGCCCGATTCCAGGTCCGCCCGATGCCGCTGTTTCACTTTCTCGATCTGGGCCTTCAAGTCGGACGCCACGGCCATCGGCAAGGGCAGCGCGTGATCCTCCCGCCCCTTCCCATCATGCACCGTCAACACGCCCATCGCGAAGTTCAAGTCCTTCACCCTGAGCTTCAGGCACTCGGACAAGCGCAGCCCGCAGCCATAGAGCAATTTCACAATCAAACCATAAGGATAGGCTAGGTTGCCGATCACCGTATCCACCTCTTCCCGCGACAGCATGGCAGTCCCCTCTTCCTATTCGGATAACACGCTCATTCAGGGTGTTAAACGAATAGCGAGGCTAGCAACCTGTTTTTTATTGTCAATCTATATGGACTGTTCCTTTATCGAGGCGCACAATGAGCGTGGAACTGAGGCGCACCATTAGTATAACACGCCGATGGAATGTTAGACGGATCCGTATATTCCTAGTTGGACGGATACGAATACCGTCCAACGTGGGGAATCGAGCGGGCAGGGCCGCTCATCCCAAACGTTAGGCTTACATGGAAGCCGTCACATGTGAGCTTGGCAAACAAACTGACGATCAATGGAGAATATTTATGCAAGAAATTGACCACGACGAAATTGAGCAAATGAAGAATCAAGCAACTCGCGAAGTTAAAGCAGTTCTTGATGAGCTTGAAAATGATTATCCTGGTATCACCGAAGGCATGGCAACAGTACTTGCTTCAGGTGCAGGTGCCGCTGGGTCACTTGCTGCCTTATATGGATTGGGAGTAACCGGGCTATCTGCCGCCGGTATTACATCAGGATTAGCTGCTGCTGGCTCACTTGTTGGTGGAGGTATGGTAGCTGGTATAGGTGTCCTTGCTGCCCCAATAGCTCTTCTCGGCGTAGGTGCATATGCAGTTGCTAAAAAAATGAAAAACGCCAAATTAGCTGCCGCTTTGGGTACCGCAATAAGAAAACTCTACGAAATCCAAGAGCGTTTATTGCAAAATGCTGAATATTTCAAGGAAGAAATAGCAGGCATCAAAGCGGCAATTGATCTTCTTACAAAGAAGAAACCTGCATGAAAAAAGACGCATATCAAAATGAAATAAAAGCCATAAAACTGCTCCAAGATCGAACTACTGAAATTGCTAGCTCACATTCGTCAATCGGCAGTGATCTTGATTCGATAAAGGAGCAGCTTGCTGCTTTAGGAGCAATCGAAGTTTCACAGTTCCCTGAATTTTCGGCAAAGAAGGATGATTACCTACGGGCTATGTCCAGCCCTTTCAAACTGAAATAACCGATAGTATTATCGGCGCTCAACATACCAACACCAATAGTCGAGATCAATGCTAGAGCTATTCCGCCAGAAAATGCCCCTGTCCTGCCTGCTGCACGGCCTACTGGAACGCTGCTTTGCGGCGGAGAGGCTGGACAGGATTTTCCTGGAGAACGCGAAGGAGCAATACACGCGGGAAATCCTATTTTCGACGGTGTGCGACCTCATGCTGAGCGTGGTCCTCAAGGTCCATCCCTCGATCAACGCGGCCTACCAGAAACACCCGGAACCCCTGGGGGTAACGGTATCCGCGCTCTACGAGAAACTCAAGGGCGTTGAATTATCCGTGTCCCAAGCCCTGCTGCGCGATACCTCGGAAGACCTGTCGGATATTCTCGATGCCCTGGGTTTCACCCCCGAACCCTGGTTGCCGGGTTATCCGGTCCGCCTCCTCGACGGCAACTGTCTGGCGGCGAGCGAGAAACGCCTCGCCGTCCACCGCGAGGTCGGCGGTGCCGCGTTGCCGGGCAAGTCGCTGGTGGTGTTCGACCCGGAGCGCCGCCTGATGCGGGACGTGTTCCCTTGCGAGGACGGACATGCCCAGGAGCGCCGCCTGCTCGACGCCGTGGCCGGTATCCCCAAGGCCGGCGAACTGTGGATCGCCGACCGCAACTTCTGCACCGTGGGATTCCTCGACCGGCTCCAGGGCCGGAACGCCCACGCCTTGATGCGCTTGCACCTGAACCTGCCGCTGACCGAGGAAACCCTGTTTTCCCAGGCCGGGGAACAGGGCGGCGGGCGGCTTTTGGAAAAGCGGGTCGGCGTGGCCGGGCGGCCCTATCGCCTCGTCCGCGTCGAACTCGAACAACCCACCCGCGACGGCGATGCCTTCGTCGATATCCTGACCGACCTCCCGGCGGACATACCCGCCGCCACCGTCGCCGACCTCTACCGCAGGCGCTGGACCCTGGAAACCGCGTTCCAACACGTCGAAAAACATTTCAAGTCCGAGATCGAAACCCTGGCCTATCCCAAGGCCGCCCTGTTCGGATTCGCCCTGGCCCTGGTCGCCTATAACCTCTTCTCGGTCATGATCTCGGCGCTGGACTGCGCCCATGGAAAACCCGTGTCCAAGGATATCTCCGGGTATTATCTCTCCCACGAGATCGCCGCCACTTTCCTCGCGCTCATCCAACTCAGCGGGGTCGGCGACTGGCTGTTCGTCTCCGAACAAACCCCGGCGGAATTCGCCGCGTGGCTGCGCGAAACCGCCCGGAACATCCCGTTGCGTACCCTCACAAAGCATCCGCGCGGCCCGAAAAAGCCCATCGACAAACCGCCCTACGACCCGAAACAGCCACATGTCTCGACATATCAATTACTTAGGAAGAAGAAGTAGTCACTTTGAAAGGGCTGGGGCTATGTCTTATGAACGCTCACTAGCCAAAGGCAATCTGACGGATATTTATCAGGAAGCTAAGTCACGGTATCAAGAGCCAATGGCTCTGAGTGAGATATTGACGGTAAACGACTGGAAAGATGTTGACGACAAGCTGGACCGGCGAATATATGATTTCAACACGCGATATGGACTAGACAAGTGGGACTACGCGATTGCTGGATCGTGCGGACTCTTTGCCGCCATGCTTGACTTGTTGTGTGTAAAAGCACCCCCGAAGCCGACTATAAAGTGGAATCAAGAGGTTGATGGAACTTTCAACGAGTGGGTTCAAAAAGCCTTCAACAAGGTTTTACCGCCAGACATCAGTAATGTGTTAAGTAAAGGAAATCCAATTGGGGCACCGGATTCTTCAGTAATGACGGATATTATAGGGGCACCTGCTAAAGTTCTAAATCCAGTCAATCACCGCCTACGATCTCTAGCCCATGACCCAATACTTGGGTTTCTCTTTGGGGTATGGGATATGATGAATGGCACCTGCACAGTAGTAACAAACGGCGAAATTCTCAGTTTCCCCAGCACTAAAGGCCCTATAGACGGCAACGTTTTCCAGTTGCTTGGTCGAATGCTTGGACACTTACTATCCGATGTAAATGCTCCATCTGCAAATGGAAATAGAGGCATGGGATTGCCAGCGCCATTCATGGGTATTTTACGAATGTTCGAGGGCATCCCTGTCGGAGACTCCAATTTCGGAAAGCAAATTGAATGGATGTATGTGAATGGCTATGACTTTCGGCAGTTCGTAGTCAGCAGTGTTCCCATGGCAATCATGGAAGTGTTACTTCGAGCCTTTTATACAATCAAGCAAATTACTCCCTTCCCGCCCTAAGACCACCCACTTTTTGGCAGGCGGTAGATATGGCTGAGAATGTTCTTGACCTGCTGGGGTGTTTGGGGAGTGGCCTGGGCCAAGTGCCGATGGACGCGCTCGGCCCGCTGCTGGACCGTCATGGCATGGGGCAGGTGGTAGAGGGAGTTCTTCCTGACGAGGCGGATGAGGTATTCGGCCGGGTTGAACTTGGGGGAGTAGGCCGGGGTGTGGAGGAAGTGCACGGCGATGCCCTGGGCCAGGGGGATTTCCGCCAGCAACTCGGCCAGAGCGGCCTTCATGGAGTCGTTGTGGATGGAGCAGTTGTCGAGGATGCACAGGATCTGGCGGAAGCCCAGGCTGGCGTAGCGCAGGACGATCAGGGCGATGACGTGGACGGCGTTCCGGGTTTTGGCCTGGGGTTGGAAGTCCACGGTGGTCTGGCCGCTGCCCAGGTCCAGGGCCAGGAAACCGTTCAGCTTCTCCCGCCGCTTCTCGTTGCTCGGCGGCGCCGGGGCGGTGTTCTTCTCCGCCCAGGCGTAGTGGGTGCAGGTCGTGGACAGCAGCGCGAACTCGTCGAGGGCTACGAGGGCGGTGCCGGGGTCGGCCTCGGCGGTTTTTTTTCGAGCGCCTCCACGAAGCCGGCCCGCTCGGCGGGCTGGGCGGGGCCGTAGTCGCGGTGGGCGCGCTGGTGGGAGAGGCCCAGTTCGTCGAAGATTTCGTAAAGCCGGTTGGCGCTCAGCGGCAGGCCCCACTTCTTAACGAGCAAACCCTGGACGTGGGCCGCCGTCCATTGGTAACTGTCGATGCCATAGTCCGCCGGCGTCTTGTGGAGCAGGATGTAGCGCAGGACCTTGCGCCGCTGCGGGTTCAGGGCTTGCGGGCGGGGCCGCCTTTGCGGGGCCAGCAGGGCGTCGAAGCCACCATCCAGGTAGCTGTCCAGCCACTCCTCCAGCGTCTTGCGCTGGACTCCCTGGCTGCGGCAGACCCCGGCCATGCTCTCGCCGTCCCACAGGGCCTTCAAGGCCAGCAGCCTACGCCGTCGGCTTTGCTGCTGGTGGCGGTAGAACAGCGCCTGCCACCGTTCACGGTCCTGCGGGGCCAGCCGTTGGATGCGGATACAGCGGTTCATCGTGCCTTTCCCAGTCCAGTTCGATTGCCTATAAGCTTAGTCGTTCTTTAGACGGGAAGGGAGTAAGTTAGTGGTTTTTAATAATGTCTATTGTCCCCGGCGGTCCGCTCCAGCGGCAGGCCGTTGATACCGTGCGTGGGCAGGTCTGGGACCTGTACGCGGACCTCAAGCGCTACCGCCGCCAGCCGGACGAGGCCGCGAAGGCCGGACTGGCCGCCCGCTTCGACGCGATCTTCACCCAGAAGACCGGCTATGCCCGCCTGGACCTGACCCTCCAGCGAATCCGCCGCAACCGCGACGAACTGCTGCGGGTCCTGGACCGGCCGGACGTGCCCCTGCACACCAACGGCAGCGAGCGGGACATCCGCTAGCAGGTCATCCGGAAGAAGATCAGCGGCGGCACCCGCAGCGACCTGGGGCGACGATGCCGCGACACCTTCCTCAGCCTGAAGCAAACCTGCCGCAAGCTCGGCGTCTCCTTTTGGCATTATTTGCTGGACCGCATCCTGGACGGCCGGGCCATCCCCCCTTTGCCAACGCTCATCCGCCAGCGCGCCGAGGCCTTGTCCGTTTGAGGCCCGCCAGGACTTTTTGAGAAGTTACCACCTCCCGCTCCAACTCCTTGATCCTTTCCCGCTCGGCGGTCGTCGCCCCCCCCGCGCTCGCCGCCGTCCTTCTCGGACTGCCTTATCCAGCGCCGCAGCGTCTCCGCCGTGCAACCGATCTTCGTGGCGATCGAACAGATCGCCGCCCATTGCGATTCATGCTCGCCCTGGTGCTCGCGCACCATGCGAACCGCCCGCTCCCTGACTTCGGATGAAAAGTTTGTTGTTTTCTTCATGGCTCCATACTCTCAAATGTTGGAGCCTCCGAGAAACCCGGGGCGGTTCACTTGTGGCAGATCCACCGCATCTTGAGGCCGGGTGGCCGCTTGGGATTGGCCACGGGCTCCAAGGAACATCCCAACCGGTTGCTGCAAGTGCGCCGCCAGGTGTTGTCCAAAGCGCCCTACAACGCCTTCCCCGAATCCCGCGCCGGTTCGCCGCACTGGGTCAGCGTGCCGGAATTGGTCTGGCTGCTGGACCGCAATGGCTTCTCGGTGGAGAAGGTCGAATTGAAGGAGAACGTGTTCAACCACCCGGACGCCGACGACGCCATCGATTTTTCCCAGGCCAGTTCCTTCGGCAATTTCCTGGGCCATTTGCCCGACGCCTTGCGCGAATCGGCCATCGCCGAGATCAAGCAGGAATTGGAAAACTTCAGGACCGCGGACGGCATCCGCCTGGAAGGCCGCCGCATCGTGGCGATAGCCACCCAGAAATAGTTGCGCCGTCCCGGCCTTCCGCCTTCCCACGCGGCCCCGGTATCCGGTTTGGGGACCACCTTGGCCCTTGCCAGCCGCTGCGGCGGTCCCGTCCGCAATCGGCGATACCGGCCCCGCGTCCCGCCATGCCCCGGCCTTCCGTCCGCGCCCGATTTTCCAAGCCCACATCCATAGGGCGACACCATGACCCTGGAACTCTAAGGCAAAGCGATGGGCGTCCCGCGCATCGCCGCAGCCCCAGGCGGCGCAGCCGGTATGCCAGACTGGGGGCCGCCTCGGAAAAACCGCCGCCGGCTCGATCTTTGTCAAGAGCGCCTGCCGGCTTGGGTACACGGTCCCGACAGGCCCGGACCGTCTGGCCCGGCCTGCCGTTGTGACATCAGCCCGGCATCACGGCTTGCCCGCACGACAGCAAACTTCCGGCCGCCAAGGCATCCTATATCCCTGGAAGCCGCGTGGGGCCCGGCCTTGCGGGCATGCCACGCGCCGGGTCCGGTTTTTGCTCAAGTGGGGCCGACCCCGGAATCCCCGGTCCACAAGCCCTACGAGGAGCAACCCCATGAGCGAACGCAAACTGAGACTCGGCGCTTTCATCCCCGGCGCGGGACAACACCTCGCCGCTTGGCGGCATCCCGATGCCCAGGCCGACGGCGCCCTGAATTTCGAGCATTACCGCCGTATGGCCGGGACCGCCGAGCGTGGCCGGTTCGACGCCATCTTCCTGGCCGATGGCCTCGCCGCCAATTTCGGGGCCAACATGGCCGATGGCCGCAGCGACAAGGGCGCGGTGTTCGAGCCGGTCACGCTGTTCTCGGCGCTGTCGGTGGTGACCCAGAACATCGGCTTCATCGCCACCGCCTCGACCACTTATGAGGAGCCGTTCCAACTGGCCCGCAAATTCGCCTCGCTCGATTACCTGAGCGGCGGGCGGGCGGGCTGGAACGTGGTCACCACCACCGGCGACGCCACCGCCCGCAATTTCAACCGGGACAAGCAGCCCGACCACGCCCTGCGCTACGAGCGGGCGGCGGAGTTCGTGGCGACGGTGAAGGAGCTATGGGATAGCTGGGAGGACGACGCCCTCGTCCGCGACAAGACTTCGGGGGTGTTCTTCGATCCGGCCAAGGTCCACACGCCGAACCACAAGGGCAAGCATTTCCAGGTCCGGGGGCCGTTGAACGTGGCCCGTCCGCCACAGGGCTATCCGGTGATCGTGCAGGCCGGGCAATCGGAGGCCGGGCGGGATTTGGCGGCGGGCACCGCCGAGGTGATCTTCACCGCCCAGCAATCCCTGGAGGATGCCCAGGCGTTCTACCAGGACGTGAAGGGCCGCCTCGCCAGATATGGCCGCAGGCCGGAAGACCTGAAGGTCATGCCGGGGGTGTTCCCGGTGGTGGCGGCGACCGAGGCCGAGGCCGAGGCCCGGCGCAAATATCAGGAATTGCAGGATTTGATCCACCCGGAAGCCGGGTTGGCCCTGCTGAATGGCCTCTCGGGCAACGAGCTGGATTTGTCGAAATACCCGCTGGACGGCCCCTTGCCGGAATTGCCGGTCACCGAGGGCATGAAGAGCCGCCAGGGCATGATGGTCGATATCGCCCGCAAGCATAACTTCAGCATCCGCCAGCTTTATCAGTGGGTGGCGGGGGCGCGGGGGCATTGGACCTTGGTGGGTTCGGTCGAGCAGGTCGCCGACCAGTTGCAGCTTTGGTTCGAGAACGGCGCGGCGGATGGCTTCAATGTGTTGCCGCCCTACTTGCCGGGCAGCCTGGACGAGATCGTGGACCTGTTGATCCCCGAGTTGCAGCGGCGCGGGCTGTTCCGCACCGAGTACGAGGGCCGCACCCTGCGGGAGAACCTGGGACTGGCCCGGCCCGCGAACCAATTCGCCGCAGGGAGGCTCCGGGCGGCATAGATATTCCGGGTTGCCACCCACCTACCCCAAGCGATGAGCCTGGGGTACTGGTTCCGTGTACGCGGCTCCCCGCCCGCGCCAGTTCCGCCTCCATTTCGCCCGGCGGGCGGTACTGGGTTCGCCCCATCTTCCCAGCGGCCCTTCCCGCGCCGCCATCACCCAAAACAGCGCGCCTCTTCCCAGCCTGCCTCAGCGCCACGTCCAGGGCCAGTTTGACCGCCTGTTGTACCTGCCTCTCGGCAACTTTTCCATCCAACACCGCCGTCCCGTCATTTGAAACCTTGGTGTCCATTTTTTCCAGCCCACCTCGCGCCCAGGGTGCGCGGAAAAGATTGACATGCAAATAACAATGATTATCATTTACTGAGCTGCTGGCGAGGTACCGATTCCGAGTGTCGGCGCTGGCCGCGATACCGCGAATAGCCTTCAACCCGAACCCGAGGAATAGACGCCATGCATGAATCCACAGCGAACCCCGGCGTTTCCGCGTCCTCCGGGACGGGCGGCGGGCGGCGATGAAACTGGGCAAACCATTGATTTATCTAGGTCTGCTGGTTGCGGGATGGGCGTTGTTCCAGGGCTATCGATCCCGGCCAGAGGACGCGGCCCCCTTGCCCGGCCTGGACCGGCCCGTCGAAATCATCCGCGACCGGCAAGGCGTGCCCCATATCTACGCGGACACGGAGGCGGACGCTTATTTCGCCCTGGGCTATGTCCATGCCCAGGACCGGCTATGGCAAATGGACCTGAACCGCCGTTTGGGATCGGGCCGCTTGGCCGAGGTGTTGGGGGAAAAAGCGCTCGAACAAGACCGCTTCATGCGAACCTTGGGCCTACGCCGCGCCGCCGAACGCAACCTCGAAGGGCTGGATGCCGGGACGCGCCGCATCCTGGACGCCTATGCGCGGGGCGTGAACGCCTATGTGGGGCGGGGAGGGCGCTTGCCCTTGGAATTCTGGGTGCAGGGCTACCGGCCCACGCCTTGGACCCCGGTGGATTCCCTGGTGTGGTTGAAGACCCTGGCCTGGAACCTGTCGGGTAATTGGTGGGAGGAATTGCTCAACCTGCGCCTCAGCCGCCGCCTGCCGCCCGAGCGGATCGCCGAATTGTTCCCGCCCTATCCGGGCGACACGGCGTTCCGGCTGCCCGCGCTCGATTCCCTGTACGCGGGGCTGGACGCTTCCGCCCAAGCCTTGATGGCCTTGGATATTCAAGGCCCCCGCCGCAGCCTGGGTTCCAACAACTGGGCGGTGGACGGCCACCGTTCCCGCGGCGGCCAGCCCCTCCTGGCCAACGATCCCCATTTGAAACTGGGCGCGCCCCCGGTCTGGTATTTCGCCCATCTGGAAGCGCCCGGCCTGAGCGTCGTCGGCGCGACCCTGCCCGGTGTGCCCGCCGTGGTGCTGGGCCGCAGCCGGCACGCCGCCTGGGCCTTCACCAATACCGGCCCGGACACCCAGGATATCTATGTCGAAAAGCCCCTGGCCGGGGATGCCTCGCGTTACCTGACGCCGGATGGGACGGCGGCGTTCGGACGGATCTCCGAAACCATCGGGGTCCGGGGCGCGGCCCCGGAAACCCTGGTGGTGCGGACCACCCGCCACGGCCCGGTGATTTCGGACGCCAGCCCCGAAGTCCGGGCGGCGCTGCCCGCCGGGACGGCCATGGCCTTGCGCTGGACCGGCCTGGACCCGGAAGACACCACCCTGCGCTTCATGCACCAAGCCGCCCGCGCCCGCGACGGCGACGGCATCCTCGCAGCGGCGCGGGATTTCCAAGCCCCGCAGCAGAACATCGTCTATGCCGACGACCGGGGCGGCATCGGTTTCGTGGCGGCGGGACGGATACCGATCCGGCGTTCCGATAACGACCTGATGGGCCTCGCCCCAGCGCCGGGTTGGGATGCCCGCTACGACTGGACGGGTTTCATCCCCTTCGGGGAACTGCCGCAATCCCGGCAGCCAGCCTCGGGCAAGATCGTCACCGCCAACCAGAAAATCACCCCGCCGGATTATCCCTATTGGATCACTTCCGGCTGGTTGCCGCCCTACCGCGCCCGGCGCATCGACGCCCTGCTGGACGCCACCGCCCACCACGACGTGGCCTCCTTCGCCGCCATCCAGACCGACGCGGTCAATCCCGTGGCCTTGCAACTCCTGCCCCATCTGCTGCGGGTCAAGGCGCAAGACCCGGAGCAACGCCGAATCCTGGCGCGGCTGCGGGCCTGGGATGGCGACATGGCCAAGGATCGGGCCGAACCCCTGATCTTCGCCGAATGGATCAGGCGTTTATCCGAAGTGCTGTACCGGGATGCGCTGGGCGATTTGTACGAGGCGGTCGGCGATTACAACCCCTTGTTCCTCGCCAACCTGTTGGGCGGGGAGGGCGCATCGCATTGGTGCCCCGACCCGGCGCGGGACGGCGATCCGCCCTGCGCCGCCGCCCTTGGACGGGCCCTGGCCCTGGCGCTGGACGGGCTCAAGCAAAGATACGGCGCGGACCCGGACCGCTGGACCTGGGGCCGGGCGCATAGCGCCCGCTCCCTCCACCATCCCTATGGGGGCTTGCCGCTGTTGTCCTGGTTGTTCAACGTGGAAGTGCCCAGCCCCGGCGGCATGGACACCATCAACGTCAGCGGCTACGCCTACGACGAAAGCTCCGGGCGCTACGTGGGCGAGGCCGGGCCGAGTTTCCGCGCCCTCTACGACCTGGCCGACCCCGACCGCTCGCTGTTCGTCCTGAGCGCGGGCCAATCCGGCGATCCCCTGTCCCCCCATTACCGCGACATGGCGGAACCCTGGGCCGGGGGCCGCTACCTGCCCTTGGTGATGGACCGGGACCGGATCGTGAAGGACGCCGAATCCACCCTGCGGCTGGAACCTGGGTGATGCGGCTTGAGGAAAGCACACCCCTCCGGCTTCAACAACCCACCCAAGGAATCCCCATCATGCAAACCCTCGATCTGGCCGGCATCGGCATCGGTCCTTTCAATCTCAGCCTCGCGGCCTTGCTGGCCCCCGTGCCCGGCGTCCGCGCCCGGTTCTTCGAGCGGCGCCCGGCGTTCGACTGGCATCCCGGCATGATGCTGCCGGGTACCCGGATGCAGACGTCCTATCTCAAGGATTTGGCGACCCCGGTCGATCCGACCAGCCCCTATGGATTCCTGTCCTATCTGGTGGAAAAGGGGCGGTTCTACCGTTTCGTCAACGCCGATTTCCCCAGGGTCAGGCGGGTCGAGTTCGCCGATTACCTGCGCTGGGCGGCGGAGCGGGTGCCCAACCTGGGCTTCGGCCAGGGCGTGCGCGGGGTGGAATTCGACGGGCGGGGTTTCCGGCTGTCCCTGGGCGATGGCCGGGCGGTGGCGGCCCGGCATCTGGCGGTCGCCACCGGCATGGCCCCGCACGTCCCGCCCTGGGCGGAACGGCATCTGGGCAAGCAGTGTTGGCACAGCCACGGCTACATGAACGCCGAATTCCCGGTGGAGAACCGCCGGGTGGCGATCATCGGCGGAGGCCAGAGCGGGGCCGAGATTTTCCTGGAACTGATGGCCGGGGCGCGGGGCCGGGCGGCGGAAGTGACTTGGATCACCCGCAGGCCCAACCTCGATCCCTTGGACGAGACCGCCTTCATCAACGAGTATTTCACCCCGGATTACCTGCGCCATTTCCACCGCTTGCCGGAGGGGCGGCGCTCGGCCCTGGCGTGTTCGCAGAAGCTCACCGGCGACGGGGTTTCGCCCGTCACCTTGCAGGAATTATCCCAATACCTCTACGAGCGCGATTTCCTGGCCGGGGACGCCGCCACGCCCTACCGCATCCTGCCCCAGCGCGAGGTCTACCTGATGGGGCGGGAGCCGGGCGGCTTCCACCTCCGCATGAACAACGGCTTCAACCATGGCGAGGAAGCGGCGTCCGCCGATCTGGTCATCCTCGCCACCGGCTACCGCTACGCCTTGCCGGATTGCCTGGCGGCGCTGACCCCCGCCCTGTCGCTGGACCCGGAAGGTTTCCCCCGGCTGGCGGAGGATTATTCCGCCCAATGGGACGGCCCGCCGGAACACCGCATCTATATGCTGAACGCGGGCCGCAACAGCCATGGCGTCGCCGACGCCCAACTCAGCCTGGCGGCCTGGCGTTCCGCCGTGATCGTCAACAGCGTGGTGGGCCGGGAGGTGTACGCCACCGAGCCGTGTCCTTCGCCCTTGACCTGGGCGGGTACCCAGCCCGGCGGACGCTGCGAATCCCAACCCGCCGCGAGGCTGTGTTCGTCCTGAATCCCCATCGGGCCGGCGGCCCCGGCCACCACCAACCGGAGGGGCGCGGTTGTTCCGGTGGCGGGCGGGTCTTGCGCAGATAAATGATAATGATTATCATTAAATCACACTGTAATCCCTGAATCCCGACCGGAGCCAAGCCGATGAACCCGATCTCCTTCTCCCATGTGTTTCCCGCCGGACCACGGATCGACCTGCGGTTGGAAGCGGGCGCTGTGCGGGTCCGGTTTGATGGCGAACCCGTTTTGAGCGGGCGTTTGCAAACCCCGGAGGGCGGCGCACCGGCCGTGGCCTGTTTGGATTGGCCCGAAGTCCAGGTGGAGCCCTTCTGGTTGGGCGCGGCCCTGGCGGGCTTGTTCGAGGCGATGCCGGGCCTGGACCGGGTGGAATGGGCGGCGGACGGGCCGCACGCCCTGGTCGAAGCGCTCTGCCGCCATGGCTTCGCGCTCAAACCGGAAACACCGGGCGCGGCCATCGCCTGTCCGCGTGGCTGGGTGCGGCAACGCGCCGAGCTGTGGCTGGCCCAGCCCCGCGAGACGGTGTTTCCGCTGCGCTATGCCATGAGCGGGGGCAAGCGCCATCCCCTGCGGCCACCGATCCAGCCCGGCGAGGTCTACCGCCGTCCCATCCCGGCGCTGGGGAGCCTGCTGTCGTTGCGGACCCTCGACCCGGAACGCGACCTCGACACTTTCCACCGCTGGATGAACACCCCCCGCGTCGCCCATTTCTGGGAGCTGGAAGGCGGTTTGGAAGACCATCGGCGCTATCTGGACAAGGTTTTGGCCGATGCCCATATGCATCCGGTGCTGGGATGCTTCGATGGCGAACCCTTCGGCTATTTCGAGCTGTATTGGGCCAAGGAGGACCGCATCGCGCCGTATTACGGCGTGGACGACTACGACCGCGGCCTCCACATGCTGGTGGGCGAGGAACGCTTCCGGGGACCGCACCGGGTGGCGGCCTGGCTGCCCTCGCTGGCGCATTACCTGTTCCTGGACGATCCCCGCACCCACAACGTGGTGGCCGAACCCCGCGCCGACAACGCCAAAATGATCGGCTACCTGCAACAGGCCGGTTTCCACAAGGCCAAGGAATTCGATTTCCCGCACAAACGCGCCGCCCTGATGGTGTTGCCGCGCGAAGTGTTCTTCGACCCATTCTGCCCCTGACCGGGCCGGCCCGCGTTCCTTCTGTCGGCATGGAGCTAGGGCGTTCACCGTGGTGGTAGGTGGCTGGGTGAACGCTTTTTTTTTAGGGCGCCGGCGGAATAGGCAGGCTTCCCATGGCCCGTGGAAGGGCCACAGCGGTACCGATTGCGATTCAATGCAACCAAAGAGGACAAGCCCATGAGTTTCGATAGCGAAGATACGGTGTTCCGGGTGGTGGTGAACGAAGAGGAGCAGTACTCCATCTGGCCGGACTACAAGGAAATCCCGCCGGGTTGGCGGGAGGCCGGCAAGACCGGCTTGAAGCAAGAATGCCTGGAATACATCGAGCGGGTCTGGACCGATATGCGGCCCTTGAGCCTGCGCCGGTATATGGAAGTCCAAGGCCAATGAAGCTGTTCTGCTTTCCCTATGCCGGGGCCAGCGCGACGGTCTATGCCCGCTGGCGGCGCTGCTTGCCGGGCTGGCTGGAAGTGAAGCCGGTGGAACTGCCGGGGCGCGGGATGCGTTTCGGCGAGCCCTTGCAATCCGGGCTGGACGCCCTGGCCGGGCAACTGGCCGACGAACTGCGGCCCGCGACCGGCGGCCGCTACGCCTTGTTCGGCCATAGCCTCGGCGCTTTGCTGGCCTTCGAGGTGGCGCACCGGCTGGCGGCCGGGCCGGGCGGGGCACCGTCGGGACTGTTCGTGTCCGGTACCCACGCCCCCAGCCGCCGCGATGCCGCCCGCTATGCCGGGCTAAGAACCGACCGGGAATTGATCACCGAACTGCGCAGGCTCAACGGCACCCCGCCGGAAGTGCTGGACAACCCCGATCTCCTGGCCTTGGCCCTGCCGGTGTTGCGGGCCGATTTCGCGCTGTGCGCGGATTACCGCCATCGGTCCAGGCCGCCACTGGACTGCGCCCTGCACGTCTTCGGCGGAACGGAGGACGAAACCACCCCGGACACCCTCGGCGCTTGGCGGGAAGAAACCCGCGGCGATTTTTCCCTGGATATCCTGGAGGGCAACCACTTCTTCATCCACCCGCGCGAGGCACAGGTGCTCGGTCTGATCCAGCGCTATGCGGAACGGCTGGCCGGGGGGGAACGCCCATGACCGACCCGATCCGATGGGCCGGGTCCGATCTGGAAACCGGACCCTTGTTCGCGGAACGCGCGTTGCCGCTGCTGGTGAGTCCCGGTAGCGGCGATCCCAGGCTCGCCGCCTATCTGTCCCGGTTATGGGCGCTGGCGGAAAGCCGGTTATACCGCCATGGCGGTTTGTTGTTCCGCGGTTTCCAGGTCGATAGCGTCGAGGAATTCCGCGCCTTCGCGGAAGGCTTCGGCCATCCGCTGCTGGGCTACGACTTCGGCTCCACGCCGCGTACCCAAGTGGGCGAAGGGATTTACACCTCCACCGAATACCCGCCCCACCAAGCCATCCCCCTGCACAACGAACAGGCCTACACCCGCGAATGGCCGATGAAAATCTGGTTCCACTGCGCGGTCGCGGCCCGGCGCGGCGGCGCAACCCCCATCGCCGACAGCCGCGCCATCTATTCCCGGATCGATCCCGGCTTGCGCGAGCGCTTCGCGGCCAAGGGCGTGATGTACGTCCGCAATTACGGCAATGGCCTGGATGTGCCCTGGACCCAGGTGTTCAACACCCAGGACCGCGCCCAGGTCGAGGCGTATTGCCGGACCCATGGCATCGCCTGCGAATGGAAGGACGACGGCGGGCTACGCACCCGCCAAGTCTGCCAAGGCGTGGCGCGGCATCCGGTGACGGGAGATCGGGTGTGGTTCAACCAGGCCCATTTGTTCCATGTCTCCAACCTGGAACCCGAGGTCCGGGAAACCCTGTTGGAAGTCCTGGACGAGGCGGACCTGCCGCGCAACGCCTATTACGGCGACGGGACGCCCTTGGAGGCTGCGGCGCTGGCCGAAATCCGGGGCGTTTTGGACCTGGAAACCCTGAGCTTTCCTTGGCGGGAAGGCGATGTGCTGATGCTGGACAACATGCTGGCCGCCCATGCCCGCGCCCCCTTCGAGGGACCGCGCCGGGTGGTGGTGGCGATGGCCGAGCCTTGGGGCTTGCGACCTGAAACCTGAGACCTGGAACTGTAGGCCGGGAGATTTTCCTTGGTCTCCGGCCTCCAGCCTAATGAGAGATGCGATGAACCCTCCTTCCCACGCCAACCACTTCGTCGAATTGCTGCGCTGGCGGGCCGATGCCCATCCCGAGCGGACCGCCCTCTATTGCCTGGACGGGGACGGGGCCGCCCTCCAACACCGCTACGCCGACCTGGACCTCCGGGCCAGGGCCGTGGCCGCCCGGCTGCAAGCCGCGGTCGCGCCGGGCGAGCGGGCCGTGATCCTGCTGCCCAGCGGGGCTGGATATGTCGAGGCGTTCCTGGGCTGCCTATACGCCGGGGTGATCGCGGTCCCGGCCTATCCGCCCGAATCCCCGCGGCCCCAGCATGTGCGGCGCCTCGCCGCCATCCTCGCCGATGCCCGGCCCCGCGTGGTCCTGACCGCGGCGGCGCTGCTGGATACCCTGCGCCCGGCCTTGGCCGATGCCGCCGCCGGGGACGCGCCGGAATTCATCGCGGTGGACGCCATCGCTTCCGAATGGGCCGGGGCTTGGCGGGACTTCGCCCCGCGCCCGGAAGCCATCGCCTTCCTGCAATACACCTCCGGCTCCACCGCCACGCCCAAGGGCGTCATGGTGGGCCACGCCAACCTGATGGCGAATGAACAAGCCATCCAGCGCCGTTTCGCCATCGGCGGCGCGGATACCTTCGTCAGTTGGCTGCCGCTCTACCACGACATGGGCTTGGTGGGGGGACTCCTGCAACCGCTCTACAGCGGCATCGCCGTGGCCTTGATGTCGCCCCGGCAGTTCCTGGAACGCCCGGTGCGCTGGCTGGAAGCCGTCTCGCGCTTCGGCGGCACCGTGAGCGGCGGTCCCAATTTCGCCTTCCAACTCTGCGCCGAACGGGTGTCGGCAGCCCAAGCCGCCGGGCTGGACCTCACAAACTGGCGGCTGGCGTTCTGCGGGGCCGAGCCGGTGCGCCGCGCCACCCTGGACGCCTTCGCCGCCCAGTTCGGGGCTTGCGGCCTGAAGCCCCAGGCACTCTATCCCTGCTACGGTCTGGCCGAGTCCACCTTGTTGGTCGCGGGAGGCCAACCCGGCGGCGGGGTCGCGTCCCAGACCTTCGATCCCGCCGCGCTGGCCGGACACCGCGCCGAGCCGATGGCGGGCGGGGTCGAACTGGTCGATTGCGGCTGGGTCCAGGACGGCCATGAACTCGGCCTGTTCGATCCCGCCAGCGGCGAACCCGTGGCGCGGGGGAGCATCGGCGAAATCTGGCTGTCCGGTCCCAGCGTGGCCCAAGGCTATTGGCGGAACCCGGCGGCGACGGCGGCAAGCTTCCCCGTCCATGCGGGCAAATCCTGGCTACGTACCGGGGATTTGGGCTATCTCGACGCGGACGGGCATGTGTTCGTCACCGGCAGGCTCAAGGATGTGATCCTGGTCCGGGGCCAGAACCTCTATCCCCAAGATATCGAACAGGCGGTCGAGGAACAGGTGGAATTGATCCGCAAGGGCCGGGTCGCGGCCTTCGCCGTGGAGGTCGAAGGCCGGGAAGCCATTGGCATCGCCGCCGAGGTCAGCCGCAACATCCAGAAACTGGTGCCGCCGGAAACACTGTTCCAGGCCCTCGGGGCAGCGGTGGCGGAAACCTTCCAGGAACCGGCCTGCGTCATCCTCTTGCTCCAACCCGGAGCCCTGCCCAAGACCAGCAGCGGCAAACTGCAACGCGCCGCCTGCCGATCCGGTTGGCGCGATGGGAGCCTCGACAGCTATGCCGTGTATGAGGCCGGAGGTTTGGGGCTGGAGGCCGTGGGATTAGGCGAAGCGGACTCGTCGCGCCCCAAATCCCCAGGCTCCAGCCTCCAGCCTAAAATCGCCGCGGCTTGGCGCGAAATCCTGGGCCTTGCCGAAATCGGGCCGGCCCAAAGCTTCTTCGGCCTGGGCGGCAACTCCATCGACGCGGCCCGGCTGCTGGCCCGGTTGCAAGATGAATTAGGGATCGACCTGGAACCGGGGCTGCTGTTCGAGGCTTCCACCCTGGACGAATTCGCGGCACGGGTCGAGGGTTTGCTCGCCCAGGCCGGAACGGGCCGGATCGCGCCGATCCTGCCCGTGGCGGGCGACGACCGCCTGCCCCTCTCCCCCGGCCAGGAAGCCCTGTGGTTCCTGGCCCGGCAGGAAGCCGACAGCACGGCCTACCATATCGGCGGCGGCTTGCGCCTGTCCGGTCCCTTGGACCCGGACGCCTTGCGCCGCGCCTTCGATCATTTGGCGCTCCGCCATGCCAGTTTGCGGACCCGTTTCCAGGCCGGTGAGGATCGCCCTTGCCAACGCATCGATCCAGACGGGCGGGTGGCGTGGTCGCTGGCCCCGGATTCCGCCGCCGCCAGCGCCGCCATCGGCCAACCCTTCGATTTGGAGCGCGGCCCCTTGTGCCGCGCCATCCTGGTCCGGGTGGCGGAGGATATCCATGAACTGTGGTTGGGCTGGCATCATCTGATCGCCGATGGCCGCTCGGTGGAGCGGTTGTTGGCGGAACTGGCCGAATGCTACGCCGCCGCCCGCGCAGGACGCGCTCCCCGCCTCCCGGAATTACCGATCCGCCACGCCGATTTCGCCGCTTGGCAACGCTCCCGGCTGGACGCGGGGGCGTGGGACGGGCCACTCGCCTATTGGACCGAGCGCCTGGGTGGCGAACCCCCGGTGCTGGAACTGCCCGCCGACCGGACCCGTCCCGCCGTGCCCAGCCCGCGCGGCGGACGGGTGGCATTCCAGATCGAGCGGGATTTGGGCGGGCGGCTGGCCCAACTGGCGCGGGCGGAAGGCGCGACCCTGTTCATGGCGTTGCTGGCCGGCTTCCAAGCGCTGTTGTACCGCTACACCGGACAGCGCGACCTCTGGGTAGGCGTGCCCCACGCCCAGCGCGACCGGGCGGAAACCCAAAACTTGGTCGGCTATTTGGTGAACCTGCTGGTAGTGCGGGTCGAGGTGGACGGCGGCACCGATTTCCGTGGCCTGCTGGCCCGGACCAAAGCCGCCGCCCTGGAGGCCCAAAACCACGCCGACCTCCCGTTCGGACGCTTGGTGGAAGCTTTGCGCCCGGAGCGCGGCCCGCGACGCAATCCCTTGTGCCCAGTCGCCTACAACCATCAGCGGTTGGATTTCTCGCCTTTGGAGAACGGGACCGGCTGGCGGGTCGAGCGGCTCGATTGGGACGGCGGCGCGGCCCAGTTCGACCTCGCTTTGGACACCGAAGAAGACGCGGCGGGGAATCTCGGTGGCGTGTTCACCTATGCCGCCGATCTGTTCGAGCGGGCCACGGTCGAGCGCCTATGCGGCCATTTCCTGGGGTTGCTGCGGCGACTGGCCGGACATCCCACCCGTCCGCTGGGTGCCGTGGCCTTGCTGGGCGCGGAGGAACAAAACCGGCTCGCGGCCTGGAACACCTGGGAACGGCGTTGGGCACCCGTGCCGGTACACGAGTTGTTCCGGCAACAGGCCGAGGCGCGGCCCGCCGCCCTGGCCGTGGTGGACGGGGAACGGCGCTTGGGCTATGGCGAACTGGAATCCCGCGCCAACCGGCTGGCACAGCGGCTGATCCGGTTGGGCGCGGGGCCGGAGCGCGGGGTCGGGCTGTTGTTGCCGCGCTCGGCGGAGATGTTGGTCGCGATGCTGGGCGTGCTCAAATCCGGCGCGGCCTTCTTGCCGCTGGACCCGGACGCGCCCGCCGGACGGCGTTCCCAATTGCTCCGGGAGGCCGGCGTCGGCATCCTGGTGATCGACCGGGACGGCGGTGGGCATGGGGATATGCCCACCCTACGGATGGGCGCGGAGGGTGCGGACGAACCGGAAACCGCGCCGCGGATATCCATCCATCCCGAGCAACTGGCCTATCTCATCCATACCTCCGGCTCCACCGGCCAACCCAAGGCCGTGGCGGTTTCCCATGGCGCGTTCGCCCGGCATATCCAGGCGGCGGGAGCCTTGTACGGCTATGGCTGCGATGATGTGGCCCTGCATTTCGCCGCCTTCGGTTTCGATGCGGCGATGGAGCAATGGGCCGCGCCGCTGACCCATGGCGCGGGCTTGGTCCTGGGCCGGCCCGGTTGGACCGGCGCGGACACCGCCGCCGCCATCGCGCGGCATGGCGTCACCGTGATCTATCCGCCGACGCCGCATCTCGTGCACTTGGCCGACAGCCTGGAAGCCCAGGGCCGGCACCTGTCCTTGCGCATCTGCACCGTGGGCGGCGAAGCCGTGCCCCAGGACAGCGTGGACAAAATCCGCCGGGTCTTGCGCCCTGGGCGCCTCATCAACGGCTACGGTCCCACCGAAACCGTCGTCACCCCGCTGGCCTGGGTGGCGGGCCCGGACACGCCTTGCACGACGGCCTACGCGCCTATCGGCCAGATTTTCGGCGAGCGCACCGCTTACGTGCTGGACGGCGACCTCAACCCGGTCCCGGTGGGCGTGGCGGGCGAGTTGTACATCGGCGGGCCGTGCTTGGCGCGGGGCTATCTGGACCGGCCCGGAGCCAGCGCCGAACGCTTCGTCCCCGATCCTTTCGGCACGGCGGGCGGGCGTTTGTACCGCACCGGCGACCGGGTGCGCCGCCTGCCCGATGGCACGGTGGAATTCCTGGGCCGGGTCGATCAACAAATCAAGCTGCGCGGCTACCGTATCGAACCGGGCGAGATCGAAGCGGCGCTTTCGGCCTTGCCCGGCGTCCGCGAAGCCGTGGCGATGCTGCGGGAGGAGCGGGGCCGGCCTTATCTCGCGGCCTATGTGGCGGCGGATACGGGGACGGAACCCGACCGGCTCAAAGCCCAACTGGCCGGGCATCTGCCGGAATATCTGGTTCCGGGCCGCATCGTGCGGCTGGACGCGCTGCCGCGCACCCGCCATGGGAAAGTGGACCGCGCCGCCCTGCCGGTCCCGGAATCCGCCGGAGAGGCGGGCTACATCGCCCCGCGCACCGAGGCGGAACGGCGATTAGCCGCGATCTGGCAAGACCTCCTGGGGCTGGAACGGGTCGGCGTCGCCGATAACTTCTTCGAACTGGGCGGGGATTCCATCCTGTCGATGCAGGTGGCAGGCCGGGCGCGACAGGCCGGTTTGCTATTCGCGCCCAAGGACTTGCTGCGTTGCCAGACGATTGAAGCCTTGGCGCGGATGGCCGTCGTATCCGCCGAAGCCGTGCCGCCCGAATCCGGTCCCGTTGCGGGCGAGGTGCCGCTCACCCCGATCCAGGCCGAATTCTTCGCCCTCGCCATTCCGAACCGCCATCACTGGAACCAAGCTTTGTTGCTCGAAGTACGGCGGCCCCTGAATCTTGAGCATCTGCGGGAGACTATCGACAGCCTTCCCGCCCGACACGACAGCTTGCGGCTGCGCTATGCGGGCTTGGAAGAAGCGGACGGCCCATCCCGGCCCGTTCAGTTTTACGCCGAGCCGGAAGCCACGGAACTGCTTTGGGTCCGCGCCGCCGCCGATGCCCAGGATATCGAACGCATCGCCCAGGAAGCCCAGACCCGCCTGGATTTGGAACGTGGGCCGCTGCTGCGGGCGGTGTATTTCCGGCTGGCCGATGGTTCGGAGCGCCTGTTATTGGTCGCCCATCATCTGGTGGTGGACGCGGTGTCCTGGCGCATCCTGCTGGAGAACCTGCAAGCCGAATACGCCCGGCTTGAGACCGGAAACCCGCCGCCACCCTCCCCGAATCCCGCGCCCAGCTTCCAAGCCTGGGCCAAGCGCTTGGCCGATTACGCCCAAGGCGCGGAACTCCGCGCCGAAATCGGCTATTGGGAAAATGAGTTGCGCGATGCCCCGCCGCTGTTTGTCCCCGATCACCCCGAAGCTCCGGGCCTGGCCCGCCACCGCGCCACCCTGGAATCGCGGCTGGACCCCGCCACGACCGACGCCCTATTGCAGGCGGCCCATCACGCCTACCGGACCCGCGCCCATGAATTGCTGATCGCCGCCCTGGCGCGGGCGCTGTGCCGCCATGGCGACCAGGCCGAGACCCTGCTGGAATTGGAAGGCCATGGCCGCGTGGACTTGTTCCCGGAACTCGACCCCGGCCAGACCGTGGGCTGGTTCACCAGCGTCCATCCGGTGCGGCTGGGCCGCGCCGCCGACCTGGGCGCGTCGATCCGGTCCGTCAAGGAGCGTTTGCGCCAGGTTCCGCACCAGGGGCTAGGCTATGGCCTGCTCAAACATCTGGCCCCGGACGATCTCCGCGCCCGGATCGCGGCCTTGCCCCGGCCCGCCGTCACCTTCAACTATCTGGGCCGGTTCGACGCCAGTTTCGATCCGCAAACAGCGCTGTTCCTGCCCGCGCCGGAGGACATCGGGCTGGAACGCGACCCCGACGCCCCGCTCGCCAACGAGTTGGAAATCAACGCCCAGGTCTACGCCGGAAGCCTGCGCCTGGAATGGCGCTACAGCCGGGAGCGCTACCGGGAAGCCACGATCCGCGCCTTGATGGACGGGTTCCACGCGGAATTGCGGGCGGTGCTGGAACATTGCGCCAGCGGCGTCCACGGCCTCGCGCCCGCCGATTTCCCACTGGCCGGTTTGACCCAGGATCAGCTCGACGCCCTGCCGCGGCCCGCCGGGATCGAGGATATCTATCCGCTGTCGCCGATCCAGCAGGGCATCCTGTTTCACGCCCTGCAACTGGGCCGGGACGATCCTTATTTCTATCAGCGGGCGTTCCTGTTGGAAGGCGCGTTGGACCCCGACGCCTTCGCCGCTGCGTGGCGGGCCGTGGTCGCCCGCCATCCGGCGTTGCGCTCGGCCTACCGCTGGGACGACCGCCCGGTATGGATTGTCGGCAAGCGGCGGGAGCTGGCACTGGCGGCGCAGGATTGGCGCGATCTGCCGGAACCGGAGCAATGGCAACGGCTGGCGGGCTTGATCGGGGCGGAACGGGAGCGCGGATTCGATTTCGCCGGGGAGCGTGGTTTCGGCCTGCACCTGCTGCGGGTGGCGGAGCGCCGCCATTGGCTGTTGTGGAGCCATCACCATATCGCCATGGACGGTTGGAGTTTGGGGCTGGTGTTGCGCGATTTCCTGCGGGCTTACCGCCATGGGCCGGTGTTCGAGCGACCGATCCCGGATTGCGCCGATTACGTCCGGTGGCTGCTGAATCCAGACCGGCCCGCCGCCCTGGACCATTGGCGCGGACAACTGGCGGATTGGGACCAAGCCACGTCCTTGCCGTTGCCCGCCGCGCCGGGGACCGAGGCCACGGGTTATGAAGAGCACGCTTTCCGGCTGGATGCCGCGGACACCGCCCGTTTGCGTACCGCCGCCCATGGCTTGGGCGTCACGCCCGGCACTTTGTTGCAAGCCGCCCACGCCTTGCTGTTGGGCCGCCACGCCGACAGCGGCGAGGTGGTGTTCGGCCTCACCGTGTCCGGGCGCTCCGCCGCCGTACCGGGGATGGAGGAGCGGGTGGGCTTGTTCATCAACACCTTGCCGCTACGGGTGAGGCTCGACCCGGCCCGCAACGTCGGCGACTGGCTGCGCGACCTGCAAGCCCAGGCCGCGGAACTGCATCGCCATGAAGCCACGTCCTTGGCGGATATCCAAAAGGCCAGCGCCATCGTCGAAGGCGCGGCCCTGTTCGAGAGCATCCTGGTGTTCGAGAACTACCCCCTGGACGCGGCTTTGCAGCGCCAGGACGGCCCCTTGCGGATCGACCTGCTGGATCGCCACGCACCGGAAGGCTGTTTGGACCATGGCCGGGGCCGCAACAATTATCCCCTGAGCCTGATCGCCCATTGGGGCGTGACCTTGGACCTGACCTATTCCGGCCAGCGCCGGCGGTTCCAGCCAGGGGCGATGGCGGTGCTGGCCGGACGCTTGCGGTTCCTGCTGGAACAATTGACCGCGGTGCCGGAACGCCACCTGGGCAATATCCGCTTGGCCCGGCCCGGCGAGGCCGCCACGCTGCTGGGGGAAGCCTGGACCCCGGCCCACCCCGATGTGCTGGCGGCGTGGCGGTTCCAGGTTGAACTCGATCCCGGAGCGGTGGCGGTGCGCGACGGAAGGCGCAGCCTGTCCCGCGCCGAACTGGACGCCGCTTCCAACCGGCTGGCCCGCGCCCTGTTGGCGCGGGGCGTGCGGCCCGAAACCCGTGTCGGCGTCTACCTGGAACGCTCGGTGGAGCTGGCCGTGGCCCTGCTCGGCATCCTCAAAGCGGGCGGGGTTTATCTACCCCTGGATACCGGCTTGCCGGCGGCGCGGCTCCAAACCCTCTTGGCCGCTGCCGGAGCCCCTATCGTACTGGGCCGGGCGCAACCCGCATGGCTGCGGGAATCCGGCCTGGAAATCCTGGACCCGGAAGCGCCCGGATTGGCCGAACTCAGCCCCGCGCCGCTGGCCACCCCGATCCAACCCGGCCTAGCGGCCTATCTCATCTACACCTCCGGTTCCACCGGCACACCCAAGGGCGTGCTGGTCGGCCACGGTGCTTTGAACCATTACGTGCAGGGCGTCCTGCACCGGCTCCAACCTTGGCCGGAAGGCACGCTGGCGATGGTGTCCACCCCCGCCGCCGACCTGGGCCATACCGTGTTGTTCGGTGCCCTGTGTGGCGGGCGCACCTTGTATTGCGTGCCGCCGGACTGCGCCGCCGATCCCGACCGTTTCGCCGCCGCCCTGGCCGGGGAACGGGTGGCGGCGCTCAAAATCGTGCCCGGCCTGCTGCGCGGCCTGTTGCAAGCGGCCCGGCCCGCCGACGCCCTGCCGGAACGGCTGTTGATCCTGGGCGGGGAAGCCTGTCCTTCCGAACTGGTCGAGACCGTGCGGCGGCTGAAACCGGGCTGCCGTATCGTCAACCATTACGGTCCCACCGAAACCACGGTCGGGGCGCTGACCCACGAACCGGAAACCGGGGCGCTCGCCGCCGCCACCTTGCCGATAGGCCGTCCTTTGCCGGGCGTCCAGGTCCACATCCTGGACCGCGATTTGAACCCGCTGCCGGAAGGCGTGCCGGGCGAGCTTTACATCGGCGGTCCCGGCGTGGCGCGGGGTTATCTCGGATCGCCCGGCGCGACCGCCGAGCGCTTCGTTGGCCTGGGGCTGGAGGCCGGAGGCCGGGGGCTTGAGCAAAGCCATCCGCCTTCTTCCCCAAGCCTCGGGTCTCAAGTCCCAGGCCTCCGCTTCTACCGCACCGGCGACCGCGCCCTGCTCAGGGACGGCGTGGTCGAATTCCTGGGCCGCGCCGATGCCCAGGTCAAGATACGCGGCTACCGGGTGGAACCGGAGGAAGCCGCCCGCGCCTTGCGGGCGCTGGACGGCGTGCGCGATGCCGTGGTGGTCGCCGACCTGCCGGCGTCCGACCCCGGACGGACGCGGCTCCTGGGCTATGTCGTGGCGGAAGCGGGCCGAACCGTGGAGGGTCCGGCCCTGTTGGCGGCATTGGCGCGGAACCTGCCCGATTATCTGGTGCCCGCCCTGCTCATTCCCCTGGCGGAAATTCCCCGCACCGCCAACGGCAAGCTCGACCGCAAGCGTCTCCCCAGCCCGGAAGCCCCGCCCCTCGCCCACCTCCCGCCCCGCACCGGAATCGAACGCCGCCTCGCCGATCTCTGGCAAACGGTGTTGAAAGTAGAGCGGGTCGGCGTCACCGACAACTTTTTCGACCTGGGCGGGGATTCCATCCTCAGCCTGCAAGTCATCGCCCGCGCCCGCAAACAAGGCTTGAACCTGACACCCCGGCAGGTGTTCGACCATCCGGTGCTGGCCGATTTGGCCGCGAGCCTGGAGAAGCTTGAAACCGGAGGCCGGAGGCTTGAGGAAAACCCATCGCTTCCTCCCGCAAGCCTCAAGCCTGAGGACTCAAGCCTCTCCTATGGCCAGGAACGCCTGTGGTTCCTGGCGCAGTTGGAACCGGACAGCACGGCCTACCACATCGCGGGGGGGTTGCGCCTACAGGGCCCCTTGGACGGGACCGCCCTGCGCCGGGGCTTCGACGCCCTGGCGGAACGCCACGAGATGCTGAGGACCACGTTCCACGCCGAGGACGGTCGGCCCTTCCTGCGGGTCCATCCGGCTTGGCCCGTGGCTTGGCGGGAGTTCGACCTATGGGCCGGCACCGCCGTCCGCGCCCAGGTCGCCGACTTCCTGTCGCCGCCCTTCGACCTGGAACAAGCCCCGCCCTGGCGGGTGGCCCTGGTCAAGACCGGCGCGGATGCCCATGAACTGTGGCTGGTCTTGCATCATTTGATCGCCGACGGCTGGTCGCTGAACCAACTGCTGGAAGAACTGGCCGAGAGCTACGCCGCCGCCTTGGCAGGACGCGCGGCGAATTTGCCACCACCCACGCTGCGCTATGCCGGGTACGCCCAAACCCAACGCGAATGGTTGGCGGGCGGCGAAGGCGAGCGGCAATTGGCCTATTGGAGGGATCGGCTGGGCGACGAACATCCGGTGCTGGAACTGCCCTGCGACCATCCCCGTTCCGCCACCACCGGACGGCGCGGGGCCAAGCATAGGTTCCAGTTGCCGCCGGAACTGGCCGGAAATCTGAAAAGCCTGGCCCGGCGCGAGGGCGCGACCCCGTTCATGGCGCTGCTGGCGGTATTCCAGGCGCTGCTCTACCGCCACACGGGACAGCGGGAATTCCGGGTGGGCGCGCCCGTCGCCCAGCGCGACCGGTTGGAAACCGAAACCGTGGTCGGCTTCTTCGTCAATACCCTGGTGTTGTGCGCCGAGGTGGACGGGCGCGAAGGCTTCCCGGCCTTGCTGGCGAAGGTCAAAGCCACCGTCCTGGAAGCGCAGGAACATTCCGGCTTGCCGTTCGAGCGGCTGGTCGAGGCGCTCAAGCCGGAACGCGGTTTGTATCAGTCGCCGTTGTTCCAGGTCATGTACAACCACCAGAAGCGGGATTTTTCCGTCCTGGATCGACTGCCGGGACTCCGCGCCGAACGCATCGAGCTTGAAGCCTTCGCGGCCCAGTTCGATTTGAGCCTCGCCACCGAGGAAGACGCATCCGGCACGATTTCCGGCGTGTTCGCCTATGCCGCCGAGGTGTTCGAGGCGGACACCATCGCCCGGCTGGCCGATCATTTCCTGCGCTTGCTGGCGGCATGGACCCTCCATCCTGAGCGTCCCTTGGGCGGGATCGGCTTGCTGGACGCCGCCGAGCGGGCGCGGCTGGCGGCCTGGAACGCCACGGCCCGGCGCTACCCGGACCCCGCGCCCGTCCACGAGCGCATCCGCCGCCGGGCCGAGGCCCGGCCCGAAGCCCCGGCCCTGCTGTGGGGTTCGGAGGTGGTGAGCTACGGCGGATTGGAACGCCGCGCCAACCGGCTGGCCCACCGGCTGGTCCGGCTGGGGGTGGGGCCGGACGCCCTGGTCGGGGTGGCGCTGGAGCGCCGCCCGGAACTGGTGGTGGCCCTGCTGGCGGTCCTCAAGGCGGGCGCGGCCTATGTGCCGCTGGACCTGGACTACCCGGCGGAACGGCTGGCCTACATGCTGGCGGATTCCGGCGTGGGGATCGTGCTGGCCGGGGGCGGGGCGTCCATCGCTGCCCTTGGCAGCGACGGCGGGCTACGGATTTTGGACCTGGACGCGCTGGACCTTTCCGCCGAGCCGGACACCGCCCCCGAGGTGCGCGTCCATCCCGGGCAATTGGCCTACGCCATCTACACCTCCGGTTCCACCGGACGGCCCAAGGGCGCGGGCAACACCCACGCCGCCCTCCGCAACCGGCTGGACTGGATGCAGGAGGCCTACCGCCTGGGGCCGGACGACACCGTGCTGCACAAGACCCCGTGCGGCTTCGACGTGTCGGTCTGGGAGTTCTTCTGGCCGCTGCTGGCCGGGGCCAGGCTCGCCATCGCCCCGCCCGGCGCCCACCGCGACCCCGCCCGGCTGGCCGGGTTGATCCGCGACCACCGGGTCACCACCCTGCATTTCGTGCCGTCCATGCTGGCCGAATTCGTCGCCCACGCCGACGACCAGCCCTATCCCGGCCTCAGGCGGATCGTGTGCAGCGGCGAGGCCCTCCCGGCGGAACTCCGGGACCGCGCTTTCCAGCGCTTCCCCGGCGTGGACCTCCACAACCTGTACGGCCCCACCGAGGCCGCCATCGACGTGACCCATTGGACCTGCCGCCCCGCCGACGGCGCGTCCGTGCCCATCGGCCATCCCATCGCCAACCTCGCCCTCCACATCCTCGACGCCGACCTCAACCCGGTGCCGGTGGGCGTGGCCGGGGAACTCTACATCGGCGGGGCCGGGCTGGCGCGCGGCTACCACGGCAGGCCCGGACTCACGGCCGAACGCTTCGTCCCGATGCCGGGGTTCGGGGGGGAATCCGAATCCGCCTCGGGTCCGTCTCCCTCCGGCCTCCGCCTCTACCGCACCGGCGACCGCGCCCGCCGCCGCGCCGACGGGGCCATCGAATACCTGGGCCGCCTGGACCACCAGGTCAAGCTGCGCGGCGTCCGCATCGAACTGGGCGAGATCGAAGCCCGCCTGCTGGCCCAGCCGGGCGTTGCCGAAGCCGTCGCCCTGCTGGCCGACGCCCCCGGCGGACCGCGCCTCGTGGCCTATGCCGCAGGCGAGGGGCTTGCGGTCGAGCCCCTGGCCGGGGCGCTGCGGCGCGAACTGCCCGAGGCCATGGTGCCCTCCCGCATCGTGGCGCTGGACCGGCTGCCGAAAACCCCCAACGGCAAGCTGGACCGCAAAGCCCTGCCGGACCCGGAATGGGCCGGGCGCGAATACCTGGCCCCCCGCACCGACACCGAGCGGCGCCTGGCGGCGCTCTGGCAGGACCTCCTGGGGCTGGAACGGGTGGGGCGGGCCGACGATTTCTTCGACCTGGGCGGGCATTCGCTGCTGGCGGTGCGGATGCTATCCCGCGTCCGTGCCGAGTTGGGCGTCGCCCTGCCCTTGGCCGCCGTGTTCGAGGCCCCGGACCTCGCGGGTTTCGGCCAGCGCGTGGACGGGGCCCGCCCGCCCACCCTGGACGCGGACAGCTTCGCGGCCATGAACGATCTCTTGGAAGAACTGGAGACCCTGCCATGAACCACGCCCAACGCGCCGAAGCCGCGCACCGCCGGGAGGCGGCGGCGCAACACCCAGCCGGCACCGATCCCGAACAGGCCGCGGGTTTGGTCCGCCGCTTCGTGGCCTTGCCGCCCGAGCGCCGCCGCGTGTTCCTGGAACGGCTGGCCGGGCGCGGCATCGATTTTTCCCGGTTGCCCATTCCCATGGGCTTGGCCGGGGACGCTCCGGCACCGCTCTCGCCGGTCCAGCAAGGCTTGTGGTTCCTGGCCCAGTTGGACCCCGACAGCGCCGCTTATCACATCGCCGGGGGATTGCGGCTCCGGGGTCCGTTGGATGCCGCCGCCGTGGGCCGGGCTTTCGACGCGCTGGCCGTGCGCCATAGCGCGCTGCGGACCTGTTTCCAGGCCGTGGACGGCCAGCCGTTCCAGCACATCCAGGCACCGCGCCCGGTGGATATCCGCTATCTGGATTTTTCCACAACGGAGCTTTCCCCAACCGACCATGCCCGCCAGCCCTTCGACCTGGAACACGGCCCGCTGTGGCGGGTGGCCCTGGTCCGCCGCGCCGAGCAAGACCACGAATTGTGGCTGACACTGCACCATCTCATCGCCGATGGTTGGTCCTTGAACCGGCTGTTGGAGGAATTCGCCGAACTCTACGCCGCCGGGCTCGAACACCGCGCCGCCCGCCTGCCGGAACCACCGGTCCGCTATGCCGATTACGCCGCTTGGCAAAGCGCTTGGCTGGACGCGGGCGAACTGGATCGGCAATTGGTCTATTGGACGGCGCGGCTGGACGCCGGGGAGCCGGCCCTGGAACTGCCGCTGGACCGACCCCGCCCGGCGGTGCCCAGCGACCGGGGCGGACGGGTGGCGTTCCGCCTGGACCGCGAACTCGGCGCGGGGCTGGCGGAACTGGCCCGGCGCGAGGGCGCGACCTTGTTCATGGCCCTTTTGGCGGGATTCCAAGCCTTGCTCTACCGCTACACCGGGCAGACCGGGCCACGGGTGGGCGTGGCCGTGGCCACCCGCGATAGGCCGGAAACCGAAACCGTGATCGGCTATTGCGTCAATACCCTGGTGTTCCGCGCCGAAGTGGACGGACGTACCGGGTTCCGCACCTTGTTGGCGCGGGTCAAGGCCGCCACCCTGGATGCCCAGCGCCATGCCGATGTGCCGTTCGAGCGCTTGGTGGAAGCCCTGCGGCCCGAGCGCGGCCTGGGGCGCAATCCTTTGTTCCAAGTGTTGTACAACCATCAGCGGCGCGATTTCGCCGCCCTGGGGCAACGCACCGGCTGGCGGGTCGAGCCGGTCGAACTCGATCACGGCGCGGCGCAATTCGATCTCAGCCTGGATACCGAGGAGGACGCGGCGGGTAATATCGGCGGGGTGTTCACCTATGCCGCCGATCTGTTCGAGGCTTCGACCATCGAGCGGATGCGCGGGCATTTCCTCCACCTGCTGCGGGCCTGGGTGGCGCGGCCCGACCAGCCCTTGGCGGAACTGCCGCTGCTGACCGCGGCCGAGTCGGCGCAACTTTGGGCCTGGAACGCTTGGGAACGCAGGCACGCACCGACCCCGGTGCATGAGTTGATCCGCCGCCAAGCCGAAGCGCGGCCCACCGCCCCGGCCCTGGTCTATGGCGACCTGTGCCTGGGCTATGGCGAACTCGACGCCCGCGCCGACCACTTGGCCCAGGATCTGATCCGCCTGGGCGCGGGACCGGAAACCCCGGTGGCCCTGGCTGTGCGGCGTTCGGCGGAGATGGTCGTCGTCCTGCTGGGCATCCTCAAATCCGGCGCGGCCTATCTGCCGCTGGACCCGGAATCCCCGCCGGAACGCTCGCGGGCCTTGCTGGAAGACGCGGGCGTCCGCTTGCTGGTGGCCGATGCCACCGTAAGGCCGGGATTGGCGCTGCCGCCGGGCGTGGTGGTATTGGAGCTTGAAGCGGGTAGGGCAGGCATGTATTCCATGCCCGCCGAGACATCCGCGAATGGTGGGCCTGGGGACAGGCCCACCCTACGGATTCACCCGGAACAACTGGCCTATCTCATCTACACCTCCGGCTCCACCGGCAAACCCAAGGCGGTGGCGGTGGCGCATGGCCCTTTGTCCATCCATTGCCAAGCCATCGCCGAACGCTATGGCATGACCCCGGACGACCGCGCCCTGCATTTCGCCACCCTCGGCTTCGACGCGGCGGTGGAGCAATGGATCGTGCCGCTGATCGCGGGCGCTTGCCTCGTGGTGCGCGGCCCGGAACTCTGGAGCGCGGAACAGGCGTATACCGCCCTGGTGGAACAAGGTGTGACTTGGTTCGAGATGCCGCCCGCCTATCTGGCCGAAGTGGCGCGGTGGGCGGTGGAGCGCGGCAAGACCCTGCCGCTCAGGGCGTGTTCGGTGGGTGGCGAGGCGGTGCCCAGGGAAACCCTGGACTTGATCCGCCGGGCGGTGGGTGCCGCCCCCATCGTCAACGGCTACGGCCCGACCGAAACCGTCATCACCCCCTTGGTATGGACCGCCGGACCCGAGACCCCTTGCCCGACCGCCTACGCCCCCATCGGCACCCCGGTGGGCGAACGCAGCGCCTATGTGCTGGACGCCGACCTCAACCCCTTGCCGGTGGGGGTGGCGGGCGAACTCTATATCGGCGGCACCGGGCTGGCGCGGGGCTATTGGGGACGGCCCGGACTCACGGCGGAGCGCTTCGTGCCGAATCCCTTCGTGGAGGCCGGAGGCTTGGGGTTCGGGGAAGAAGGGGCAGGAGGTTCCGCAAGCCTCCGGCTCTACCGTACCGGCGACCGCGCCCGTCTGCTGGCCGATGGCTCGGTGGAATACCTGGGCCGCGCCGATCACCAAATCAAGCTGCGCGGCTACCGGATCGAACTCGGCGAAATCGAGGCGGGCTTGTTGGCCCATCCGGCGGTGGTGGAAGCCGTGGCCGTGGTCCATGGCGAAGGATCGGCCAAGCGCCTGCTGGCCTATGTCGTGGCCGGGGCCGGAGCGGATGAACTCAAGGAGCATCTACGCAGCGGCCTGCCCGAATACATGATCCCGGCCCAAATCCTGCGGCTGGACCGCCTGCCGCGGCTGCCCAGCGGCAAGCTGGACCGGAAAGCCCTGCCCGATCCGGAATGGTCCGGCCAGGACGGAACATTCCGCGCCCCCGCCACCGCGGCCGAACAAGCCCTGGCCGCGATCTGGCGCGACGTGCTGGGCCTGGAACGGGTGGGGCTGGATGACAACTTCTTCGAATTGGGTGGCGATTCCATCGTATCGCTACGGGTGGTGAGCCGGGCGCGGCAAGCGGGTTGGGCCATCGCGCCCAAGGATGTATTCCTGCACCAGACCGTGGCGGCGCTCGCGGCCCATGCGGGCACGCTGGACCCGCGCCCTTTGGGCGAACCGAGCGCCAACGCGGCCCAGGGCGTGGTGCCCTTGACCCCGATCCAGGCGGCATTCTTCGAGGAGGAGATACCCAACCGCCAGCACTGGAACCTGTCGCTGCTGCTGGAAACCCGGCGGGCCTTGGATTTGGACGCGCTGGCAACCGCCTTGCGTCATCTGGTCGGGCATCACGACGCGCTGAGGCTGCGCTATCGGGAAGAAGGCGGCGCATGGGTTCAGCGCTATGCCGAAGCCTCCCCATCGGAATTAATGTGGCTGCGGGAAGCCGCCGATGCCCAAGAGATCGAGCGCATCGCCCAGGAAGCCCAGCGCAGCCTGGACCTCCAAGCCGGCCCCTTGCTGCGGGCGGTCCATATCGCCGTGGCCGATGGCAGTTACCGGCTCTTGCTGGTGGCGCATCATTTGGTGGTGGACGGGGTATCCTGGCGCATCCTGCTGGAAGACCTGCGAACGGGCCTGGAAGCTTCAGGCCGTAAGCCGGAGCAAGCAGGCGGTTCCTACGGACGCCAACCTCAAGCCCCAAGCCCCGAATCCCCAGCCTTCAAAACCTGGGCCGAACACCTGCGCGACGAGGCCGCGAGTCCCGCCCGGCTGGCCGAATTGCCCTATTGGGCGGCCCAACTGGCCGGATCGACGCCGTACCTGCCCCAGGATTATCCCGGCCCGCGGGGCTGTTTCGCCGAGGCCGAAACCTACCGTTTGCGCCTGGACCGCGGGGACACCCAGAGGCTCACGCAAGCCGCCCCGCTGGCCTACCGCGCCCGCATCGACGACCTATTGTTGACCGCCCTGGCGCGGACCCTATGCCGTTGGAGCGGCCAGCCGGACCTGTTGGTGGAATTGGAAAGCCATGGCCGGGAGGATCGTTCCGGGGATTTGGACCTGAGCCATAGCGTGGGCTGGTATACCGCCGCCTATCCGGTGCGGCTGCGGCCCGCCGCCGAGCCGGGCCGTGCCATCCAAGCCATCAAGGAACAACTCCGGCAAGTGCCCGGCGGCGGGCAGGGCTATGGCCTCCTGAGATATCTGGCCGCGCCGGAAATCCAGGAAAAACTCCGCGCCGGGCCGCGTCCCTTGGTGTCGTTCAATTATTTCGGCCAATTGCGCGAGGACGAAAGCTGGTTCTTCCCGGCGCGGGAAAGCGCGGGCGACGACCACGACCCCGCCGCGCCACTGCCGTCCTTGCTGGAAATCAACGGCCAGATCTACGGCGGCGAGTTGGAACTGCGTTGGCGCTACAGCCGCGCCCATTACCGGGCCACCACCCTCGCCGTGCTGGCGGAGAAGTATCGGCGCGAATTGCTGGACCTGATCGAGCATTGCCTGGGCGGTGCCCAGGGCGCGACGCCCGCCGATTTCCCGCTGGCCCGGCTCGACCAGGACCGGCTCGACGCCCTGCCCCTTCCGCTGGGCCGGGTGGAAGACCTCTATCCGCTCTCGCCCATGCAGCAGGGTTTGTTGTTCCATGCGCTGTACGCGCCGGAGCAGCAGACCTACGTCAACCAACTGGCGGTGGATATCGAAGGGCTGGAGCCGGAACGTTTCGCCGCGGCGTGGCGGGCAGCCGTGCTACGCCACCCCATCCTGCGTAGCGGTTTCCTGTGGCGCGGGGCGGAAACGCCGTTGCAGGCGGTCCATTTCCAGGTGGAATTGCCGCTCCAAATCCTCGATTGGCGCGGAACGGCCACGCCCGAGCGCCTCGCGGGACTCCGCGCCGCCGAACATGCGCGGGGCTTCGATCTGGCGAATCCGCCCTTGCTGCGCTTGGTGTTGGTCCGCTTGGACCAGGACCGCCACCACCTGATTTGGACCAGCCATCATCTGCTGCTGGACGGTTGGAGTACTTCGTTGCTGCTGGGCGAGGTGATCGGGCGGTATGCGGGGCTGGAGGCCGAAGGTTCCGGTTCCCCAAAGCCCCAAGCCCCAAGCCTCGGGCCGCCTCCTCCGCCATTCCGCGACTACATCGCTTGGCTAGAACAAAAGGACGCCGCGGCGGGAGAACGCTTCTGGCGCGCCCGGCTGGCCTGCTTGGAGGAACCGACCCGGCTGGCCGGGGCTTTGCCCGCGCCGGTCGCGCCCGCTGCCGGGGTGGAACACCTGCGCCTGCCGTTGGAGGCCACCACCACCGCCCTCCTGCGCCGTGGTGCCGAAAGCCAGCGCGTCACTTTGAATACCCTGGTCCAGGCCGCTTGGACGCTGCTGCTGTGGCGCTATACCGGACAGGCCACGGTGGCTTTCGGCGTCACCGTGGCGGGTCGTCCCGCCGAACTGCCGGACGCGGAGCGGATGCTGGGCTTGTTCATCAATACCCTGCCCCTGGTGCAAACCCCGCGTTCCGGGCAGGCGGCGGGAGATTGGCTGCGGGCACTGCAAGCCGACAACCTGGCCCTGCGCGAACATGAATACTTGCCGCTGCACGAAATCCAGCGTTGGCACGGTTTGGGGGCGCGGCCCGGTTCCGGGCAAGCCTTGTTCGATACCTTGCTGGTGTTCGAGAACTACCCCGTGGACCAAGCCTTGCGCGAAGGCGGCGGGCGCTTGCGCTTCGGCGTCCCCATCCATATCGATACCACCCACTACCCCTTGACCTTGAACATCACGCTCGGTGACAGCCTGGGATTGGCTTTCGGGTACGATCCGGCGCATTTCGACGCCGCCGGGGTCGGTCGTATTTCCCGGCATTTCGAGCGGCTGCTGGTCGAACTGGCCACCCATCCTGAGCGTCCCTTGGGCGGGATCGGCTTGCTGGACGCCGCCGAGCGGGCGCGGCTGGCGGCCTGGAACGCCACGGCCCGGCGCTACCCGGACCCCGCGCCCGTCCACGAGCGCATCCGCCGCCGGGCCGAGGCCCGGCCCGAAGCCCCGGCCCTGCTGTGGGGTTCGGAGGTGGTGAGCTACGGCGGATTGGAACGCCGCGCCAACCGGCTGGCCCACCGGCTGGTCCGGCTGGGGGTGGGGCCGGACGCCCTGGTCGGGGTGGCGCTGGAGCGCCGCCCGGAACTGGTGGTGGCCCTGCTGGCGGTCCTCAAGGCGGGCGCGGCCTATGTGCCGCTGGACCTGGACTACCCGGCGGAACGGCTGGCCTACATGCTGGCGGATTCCGGCGTGGGGATCGTGCTGGCGGCGGGGGATGGCTTCGGTGCCGTCCTTGGCGGCGAGGATAGGCATGAGTACATGCCCACCCTACGGGTTTTGGACCTGGACGCGCTGGACCTTTCCGCCGAGCCGGACACCGCCCCCGAGGTGCGCGTCCATCCCGGGCAATTGGCCTACGCCATCTACACCTCCGGTTCCACCGGACGGCCCAAGGGCGCGGGCAACACCCACGCCGCCCTCCGCAACCGGCTGGACTGGATGCAGGAGGCCTACCGCCTGGGGCCGGACGACACCGTGCTGCACAAGACCCCGTGCGGCTTCGACGTGTCGGTCTGGGAGTTCTTCTGGCCGCTGCTGGCCGGGGCCAGGCTCGCCATCGCCCCGCCCGGCGCCCACCGCGACCCCGCCCGGCTGGCCGGGTTGATCCGCGACCACCGGGTCACCACCCTGCATTTCGTGCCGTCCATGCTGGCCGAATTCGTCGCCCACGCCGACGACCAGCCCTATCCCGGCCTCAGGCGGATCGTGTGCAGCGGCGAGGCCCTCCCGGCGGAACTCCGGGACCGCGCTTTCCAGCGCTTCCCCGGCGTGGACCTCCACAACCTGTACGGCCCCACCGAGGCCGCCATCGACGTGACCCATTGGACCTGCCGCCCCGCCGACGGCGCGTCCGTGCCCATCGGCCATCCCATCGCCAACCTCGCCCTCCACATCCTCGACGCCGACCTCAACCCGGTGCCGGTGGGCGTGGCCGGGGAACTCTACATCGGCGGGGCCGGGCTGGCGCGTGGCTACCACGGCAGGCCCGGACTCACGGCGGAACGCTTCGTCCCGGACCCCGCCGGGCCGGGGACGCGCCTCTACCGCACCGGCGACCGCGCCCGCCGCCGCGCCGACGGGGCCATCGAATACCTGGGCCGCCTGGACCACCAGGTCAAGCTGCGCGGCGTCCGCATCGAACTGGGCGAGATCGAAGCCCGCCTGCTGGCCCAGCCGGGCGTTGCCGAAGCCGTCGCCCTGCTGGCCGACGCCCCCGGCGGACCGCGCCTCGTGGCCTATGCCGCAGGCGAGGGGCTTGCGGTCGAGCCCCTGGCCGGGGCGCTGCGGCGCGAACTGCCCGAGGCCATGGTGCCCTCCCGCATCGTGGCGCTGGACCGGCTGCCGAAAACCCCCAACGGCAAGCTGGACCGCAAAGCCCTCCCGGACCCGGAATGGACCGGGCGCGAATACCTGGCCCCCCGCACCGACACCGAGCGGCGGCTGGCGGCGCTCTGGCAGGACCTCCTGGGGCTGGAACGGGTGGGGCGGGCCGACGATTTCTTCGACCTGGGCGGGCATTCGCTACTGGCGATGCGGCTGGCGGGCCAGATCAAACAGGCGCTGGGCGTGGATTTGTCGGTACGCCAAGTCTTCGATCATTCGGAATTGGCCACCCTGGCGCGGGAAATCGACCACCTGCGCCCCGACCCGGACCACGCCTTGGCCGACGCCCTGGCCGAATTGAGCCAACTCACCCCGGAAGCGCTGGCGACTTTGCTGGCCCAAGAGCATCCCTAAGCTATATAGCCCCGCATGAATCCACCCCATTTGCCACTGGATAATCTTTCCGCCGCCCAACGCAAGGCGCTGCTGTTGTTGTTGAAACGCCGGGGCGGCGACGCCGCCCTCAAGCTGCCCATCGCCCGCGTCCGCCGCGACGAGCCGCTGCCGCTATCCCACGGCCAGCAACGCTTATGGTTCCTGGCCCGGTTGGAACCCGAAAGCAGCGCCTACCACATCGCCGAAGCCGTATACCTGCGCGGCCCGGTGGACGCGACCGCCCTGGAAACAGCCCTGTCCGCCCTGGTCGCCCGGCACGAAAGCTTGAGGACCAGCTTCCCGGAATCGGAGGGCGTCGCGGTACAGCGCATCCATGCCGGACTATCCGTGCCGCTGCGCCGGGTCGATCTTGCCGCCGAACCGGGCGACCGCGTGGCCCACGCCGCCGCCCTGGTGGATGACACCGCCGGCCAGCCCTTCGACTTGGCGCAAGGCCCGTTGCTGCGGGCGCTCCTGGTCAAGCTCGCGGAAGACCTCTGGGTATTCGCCCTGGCCCTGCACCATATCGTCGCGGATGAATGGTCGCTGTCCTTGCTCATCGGCGAGTTCGCCGAGCTTTACGCCGCCGCCCGCGAGGGCCGCGCCCCCCGCTTGCCGGAATTGCCGGTCCAGTACGCGGATTACGCCGCTTGGCAACGCGATTGGCTGGAAGCCGGGGCCATGGCGCGGCAATTGGCCTATTGGCGCGAGCGATTGGGCGATGAACATCCGGTCTTGGAATTGCCCCTAGACCGACCCCGTCCCGCGGTGGCCAGCGACCGGGGCGCGACCCTGGCCTTCACCCTGCCGGACACGCTCGCCGCCGACCTCGCCCGGCTGTGCCGGACGCGGGGCGCGAGCCTGTTCATGGGATTGCTGGCGGCGTTCCAGGCGCTGCTCTACCGCCAGACCGGACAGGCCGACCTGCGGATCGGGGTGCCGGTCGCCAACCGCCACCGCCCGGAAGTCCAGGGCGTGGTCGGCTTCTTCGTCAATACCCAGGTGTTGCGGACGGAACTGGATGGACGGCTGGGATTCGCCGCGCTCCTGGCGCGGGTGAAGGACGCCGCGCTCGGTGCCCAGGACCATCCCGACCTGCCGTTCGACCAGTTGGTGGAAGCCCTGCGCCCGGAGCGGAATTTGGGCCACAACCCGCTGTTCCAGGTCATGTACAACCATCGGCGGATGGAAGCCGCGACCCGCGAGACCCTGGATGCCTTGGGCATCGCGCCTTTCCCGCGCGCGGAGCGCACCACCCAGTTCGACCTGATCCTGGACACCGTGGAAACCGCCGATGGCCGGCTCTCGGGCCTTTGGACCTATGCCGCCGATTTATTCGAGCGGGGCACGGTCGAGCGCTTGGCCCGGCAGTTCCAAAGCTTGCTCGCCGCCTGGGTGGCGGAACCGGAACGGCCCTTGGCCCAACTACCGCTGTGGACGGCGGTGGAACGCGACCGGCTGGCCGTGCCCAGGGCGACGGTGCGGAACCACGCCTACACCGCGCCCCTGCACGAGTTGATCCGGCGGCGGGCGGAGCAATGGCCCGCCGCCCTGGCCCTGGTGTCGGGCGAAACCCGCCTGAGCTATGGCGAACTGGAAACCCGTGCCCGCCGTTTGGCCCATGCCTTGGTCCGTCTGGGCGCGGGACCGGAAACGCCGGTGGGCGTGGCGGTCGGACGCGGGGTCGAGATGGTGGTTTGCGCCCTGGCGGTGTTGAAGACGGGCGGGGTGTACCTGCCGCTGGACCCGGACGCGCCGCCAGAGCGGTTACGCGCCATCCTGGTGGATGCGCGGGTCGGCGTGCTGGTCTTGGATCGGGCGGCAGGCGACGGGGTCGGCTTATCCGGTGGGCATGGAGACAGGCCCATCCTACGGCTGGGGGAGGATATTTTTTCCGCCGGCCTCCAGCCCCAAGACGCCGGTTTCCCATCCGTCCATCCCGAACAACTGGCCTACGTTATCCATACCTCCGGTTCCACAGGGCAACCCAAGGGCGTGGCGGTTCCGCACCGCGCTTTGGCGCTGCACTGCCTCGCGATGGGGGAAATCTTCGGCATGCGGGAGGACGACCGTTGCCTGCATTTCGCGGCATCGGTGTTCGATGCGGCGGTGGAGCAATGGGCCGTGCCCTTGCTGCACGGAGCCGCCGTGGTGATCGGGGAGCCTTCGCTATGGAGCGTGGAGCAAACCCTGGACCGTATCGCCGCGCTGGGCATCACCCGCATCGACCTGCCCCCGGCCTATCTCGCCGAACTGGCGGCGCGGGCGCGACCGGGCCGGGTGCCGATCCTGCGTAGCGTCACGGCGGGCGGCGAGGCATTGCCCCGCGCCACTTGGGAACGGGTCCGGGAACGGCTGTGCCCGGAACGCATCATCAACGCCTACGGTCCCACCGAAACCGTCATCACGCCCCTGGCCTGGACCGCCTCGCCCGGTATGGACTGCCCCACGCCCTACGCCCCGATAGGCCAAGTCGTGGGCGGACGCACCGCCTGGGTGTTGGATACCGACCTCAATCCCCTGCCCGTGGGCGTGGCCGGGGAACTCTATATCGGCGGGGACGGGTTGGCGCGGGGTTATTTGCACCGGCCCGGCCCGACCGCCGAACGCTTCGTGCCACTGCCTAGGCTTGAGGGAGAAGACTCCAGCCCCAGGTCTCAAGCCTCCGGCCTGCTCTACCGCACCGGCGACCGCGCCCGGCTGCGGACGGACGGCACGGTCGAATACCTGGGACGGCTGGACCGCCAGATCAAGCTGCGCGGCTTCCGCATCGAGCCGGGCGAGATCGAAAGCCTGCTGCTTCGGTATCCGGGCGTCGCCGAGGCGGTGGTGGTGGCGCGGGAAGGCGGGGCCGGGAAAATGCTGGTGGCCTATGTCGCGGGCGCGGTGGGAACCCTATCGCCTGATGCGTTGCTGGAGTCTCTGGCGCAACGCCTGCCCGGCCACATGGTGCCGTCCCGGATCGGGGTGCTGGACCGGCTGCCCCGGACTTCCGGCGGCAAGCTGGACCTCAAAGCCCTGCCCGAACCGGAACACACGGACCGCCCCTATCTGGCCCCGCGCAACGCAACCGAACAACGGTTGGCGGATATTTGGCGGGACCTGCTGGGCGTGGCGCGGGTGGGCCTGGACGATAATTTCTTCGCGCTGGGCGGGGATTCCATCGTGTCCTTGCAGGTGGTGAGCCGGGCGCGCCAAGCCGGGATCGGCATCGGTCCCAAGGATGTGTTCCGGCATCAGACCATCGCGGCGCTGGCCGCGGCGGCGGAGGTCCCGGAAGCCCGGCCCGAGGAATCGACCCCGGCCACGGGCGTGGTTCCCTTGACGCCGATCCAGCGGGAATTCTTCGCGACGGCCCTGCCCAACCGCCAGCATTGGAACCAGTCGGTGCTGCTGGAAACCGGGCGGGCGCTGGATATGGCCGCGTTGGAATCCGCCTTGCGCCGTTTGGTCGAGCATCACGACGCGTTCCGGTTACGCTACCGGGAGATCGACGGCGCATGGGTGCAAAGCTACGCCACCACGGACGCCACGGAATCGCTGTGGCGGCGCGAAGCCGCCGACGCCCAGGAGATCGAGCGCATCGCCCAGGCCGCCCAGCGCAGTTTGAACCTGGAAACCGGCCCTTTGCTGCGGGCGGTGTATATCACCGTGGCCGGTGGCGGTTACCGGCTGCTGCTGGTCGTTCATCATCTGGTGGTGGACGGGGTGTCCTGGCGCATCCTGCTGCAAGACCTCCAAGCCGCCTACGACCGGCCCGCCGAACCCTTGCCCGCCCGGACCTGTTCCTTCAAAGCTTGGGCGGAACATCTGCGCAACCATGCCGCCAGCGAACCGCTGCGGACGGAATTGGAATACTGGTCGGGTTTGGCCACCGTGGCCGACGGCCTTGGGGAAGCATCGGTTCCCGGCTTTGCCCGCGATGCCACCACGCTGACGCTAGAACTGGACCCAGGCGCTACCCGCCATTTGTTGCAAGAAGCCACCACCGCCTACCGGGCGCGGGTCGATGAACTGCTGTTGACGGTATTGGCGCGGGTCTGGTGCCGAAGGTTCGGACAGGACGCCGTGCGGGTGGAGTTGGAAAGCCATGGCCGCGAAGACCTCCCCGGCGGCCCCGACCCCAGCCGCACCGTGGGCTGGTTCACCAGTGTTTATCCGGTCCTGTTGCGGCCCGCCGGAACCGGGGAAACCCCCATGCTTCCAGCCTCCAGCCTCCGGCCACTAGCCGACCTGGACGCCTCCGTCCGCGCCATCAAGGAAACCCTGCGGCGCGTGCCCCGCCGGGGCATCGGCTTTGGCCTGCTCAAATACCAAGGCGACGACGCGGCCCGCGCCGCCCTAGGGAACCTGCCCAAACCCAGCATCGGCTTCAATTACCTGGGCCAGTTCGACCGGGATTTCGGTGGCGACGCTTTATTCAGGCCCGCCCGCGAAAGCCGGGGCGACGAGCAAGACCCCGGCGCGCCCCTGGCCTACGGACTCGAAATCAACGGCCAGGTCTACGGCGGCGAGCTGGCGCTGAATTGGACCTACGCTCCCGCCCGCTACGACGCGGCCACGGTGACCGCCCTGGTGGCGGAATTCCGGGCCGAACTCCTGGCCCTGATCGAGCGCCGTGGCGTGGCCCAAAGCCTCGCGCCCTCGGATTTCCCCCTGGCCCGCTTGGGTTGGGAACAACTGGACGCCCTGCCGGTTCCGGCGGCGGATATCGCGGATATTTACCCGCCCACCCCCATGCAGCAAGGGATGCTGTTCCACGCCCTCTACGAGCCGGGCGGCGATGCCTATATCACCCAGTTCGATGTGGCGGTGGAAGGGCTGGACCCCCAGCGGTTCCGGGTGGCTTGGGCGGACGCGCTGCGGCGGCACGCGATCCTGCGTACCGGCTTCCATTGGCGGGAAGACGCCCCGCTGCAAATCGTCCAGCGTGCGCCGGCACTGCCCCTGGAAGAACTCGATTGGCGCGGCGGCGACACCGGACCGGCCCGCCTCGACGCGCTCTGCCGGGCGGAACTGGAACGCGGTTTCGCGCCCGGGCAGCCGCCCTTGTTCCGCCTGAGCCTGGTCCGGCTGGACGAAACCCGCCATCACCTGATCTGGACCTGCCATCACCTGCTGTTGGATGGATGGAGCAGCGCCCGGCTGCTGGCGGAAGTGCTGGGCCATTACCGGGGACAGCCGGTCGCCGCGCCGGTGGCCGATTACCGCGAGTACATCGCTTGGTTGCAACGGCGCGACGCGGAGGCCGACCGGCGCTATTGGCGGGAATGCCTGGAACCGCTGCGCCAACCCACCCGCCTCGCCGAGACCTTGCCGGTCCACCCACCGGGCACGGGCCATGGGCTGTTGCCGCTGCGCTTCGCGCCCGCCGCCACCCGCCGTCTACAAACCCTTGCCCAAGCCCGGCAACTGACCCTCAATACCTTGGTCCAGGGCGCTTGGGCCTTGCTGCTGCGGCGCTATACCGGCCAGGACGTGGTGGCGTTCGGGGCCACGGTTTCGGGACGGCCCGCCGACCTGCCCAGTGCCGGGGACATGGTGGGCTTGTTCATCAACACGCTGCCGGTGGTGCAAAAGCCCGCCCCCGGACGCCAAGCCGGCGAATGGCTGGACGCCTTGCAGCGCGACAACCTGGAACTGCGCGAGCATGGCTATACGCCGCTCTACGAGGTGCAGCGCTGGTGGCGGGAGATGGGGCCGGAGGACGGGACCGCATCGCCTCCTTGCCACAGCCCCAAGCCCCAAGTCCCAAGCCCGCTTTTCGACACTTTGCTGGTCTTCGAGAACTACCCGGTGGACCAAGCCTTGCGGGAAGGCGGCGGCGGACGCCTGCGCTTCGGGCCGGGCCGCCACGCGGAAGCCACCACCTATCCTTTGACCTTGGCGATACAGGCCGGGGAAACCTTGGAGATCGTCTTCGACTACGCCCGCGAATGCTTCGACGCCACCACCGTGGCGGGCTTGCGGGCGCATTTCGAGCGGCTGCTGTGGCGGTTGGCAGAACAACCGGAACAGCGGCTGGGCCAACTCGCCATGTTGGGGGAAGCAGAAACGGCCCGGTTCGCGGCTTGGAACCGCTGGGAGCGGACTTGGCCCGTGATCCCGCTGCATGAGTTGATCCGGCGGCAAGCCCAAGCCCGGCCCGCCGCCCTGGCCTTGGTGTCCGGCGACACGCGGCTCGCCTATGGCGAATTGGAATCCCGCGCCAACCGGCTGGCCCAGCGCCTGGGCCGGTTGGGCGCGGGACCGGAACGGGTGGTCGGGCTGGCCTTGCCACGCTCGGCGGAGATGGTCGTGGCGATGCTGGCCACGCTCAAATCCGGCGCGGCCTTCCTGCCGCTGGACCCGGACGCGCCTGCTGAGCGGCGGGCGCGGTTGTTGGAAGATGCGGGCGTCGGCGTCTTGGTGATCGGCGAAGGGCCGGAAGGCGAGGGTGGGCATGGTAACAGGCCCATCCTACGAATCGGGGAGGACGCTGCGGGCGAACCGGACACACCGCCGCCGGTCGTCATCCATCCCGGCCATTTGGCCTATCTCATCCATACCTCGGGGTCCACCGGCACGCCCAAGGCCGTGGCGGTGCCGCATGGCGCCTTGAGCCGGCATATCCAAGCGGCGGGGGCGCTATACGGGTTGGGGCCGGAAGATCGCGCCCTGCATTTCGCCGCGTTCAGCTTCGATGCCGCCGTGGAGCAATGGGCCGCGCCCCTGGCCCATGGCGCGGGGCTGATCCTGGGCCAACCCGGTTGGACCGGCGAGGACACCGCCGCCGTGGTCGGGCGGGAAGGCGTGACGGTCATCTATCCGCCCACGCCGCATCTCTTGCACCTGGCCGACGCGCTCGAAGGACGGGGCGGGGCGACGGGCCTACGCATCTGCACCGTGGGCGGGGAGGCCGTGGCCCGCGACAGCCTGGACCGCATCCGCCGCGTGCTGCGGCCCGCATGGGTCGTCAACGGCTACGGTCCCACCGAGACCGTGGTCACGCCCCTGGCCTGGAAAGCCGGGCCGGACACGCCCTGCGCCAGCGCTTACGCGCCCATCGGCCACGCCCTGGGCGAGCGCGCGCTCTACGTGCTGGATGCCGATTTGGAGCCGGTGCCCTTGGGCGTGGCGGGCGAGTTGTATATCGGCGGGCCTTGCTTGGCGCGGGGTTATTTCAAGCGGCCCGGACTGACCGCCGAGCGTTTCATTCCCGATCCCTGGGGCGAACCGGGCAGCCTCCTCTACCGTACCGGCGACCGCGTGCGCCAACTCGCCGACGGCACGGTGGAGTACCTGGGCCGGGCCGATCAGCAGATCAAACTGCGCGGCTATCGCATCGAGCCGGGCGAGATCGAGGCGGCGTTGTTGGAACTGCCCGGTGTGCGCGAGGCCGTGGTGGTGTTGCGGGAAGACCGGGGCGGGCGTTATTTGGCGGGCTATGTCGGCGCGGACGGGCGGGTCACCGCCAACGCGCTGCGCACCGCGTTGGCGGCGCGGCTCCCGGAATACATGGTGCCCGCGGCGCTGAGGGTGCTGGACGCCCTGCCGCGTACCGCGCACGGCAAGGTGGACCGCAAGCGCCTCCCGTTGCCGGAACAGGCCGCGCCGCGGCCAACCACCGCTCCCCGCACCGATATTGAACGGCGCTTGCTGGCGATCTGGCGGGAATTGCTGGGTCGGGACGATATCGGCATCACCGATAATTTCTTCGAGCTGGGCGGCGATTCGATCCTGTCGATCCAGGCGGCGAGCCGGGCGCGGCGGGCCGGGTTGGCGTTCACGCCCAAGGATTTGTTCGGGCAGCAGACCCTCGAACGGCTGGCGCGGGTGGTCCGTACCGCCGCCCCGGTGGTCATCAAGCCCGGCCCGGCCAGCGGTACCGTGCCGCTCATCCCCATCCAGGCGGAATTCTTCGCCCAGGACATCCCCAACCGCCAGCATTGGAACCAAGCCGTGCTGCTGGCTCCGCGCGTCCCGCTGGACCCCGCGTGCCTGGAAACCGCCCTGCGCCGCTTGCTCGAACATCACGACAGCTTGCGGCTGCGTTACCGATGGGAGGCGGAAGCTTGGACCCAAAGCTATGACAGGCTTGGGGAAAGAGATAGACCGGACTCCGCTGCGAATTCCCCAAGCGTCCTCTGGCTGCGGGAAGCCGCCGATGCCGCCGGGATCGAAACCATCGCCACCGAGGCCCAGCGGAGCCTCAACCTGGAGCACGGCCCGCTGTTCCGGGCGGTCCATATCCGCTGTGCCGCGGGCGGGGAACGGCTGCTCTTGGTCGCGCATCATCTGGTGGTGGATGGCGTGTCCTGGCGCATCTTGCTGGAAGACTTGCAAACGAGCCTGGAGGCTGTAGGCCATCGGTTTGAGCGAGAAGAAGGCGGCGGACCGCTCAAGCCGCAAGCCCCAAGCCTCGCCCCCAAGACCAGCGCCTTCCAGGATTGGGCGTACCGCCTCGCGGATCATGCCCAGGGCGATGCCTTGCGATCCGAATGCGCCTATTGGGAAAGCCAATTGTCCGGCGCGGCCCCGGCTTGGCCTTGCGATTATCCCGAAGGTTCGGCCCGCAATCGCGACGCCGCCGTCCTACGCCTGCGGTTGGACCCCGAGGACACCCGCCGCTTGCTGCACGAAGCCGGGTCGGCCTACCGTACTTCCGTCCAAGACCTGCTATTGGCGGCGCTGACCAGGGTTCTGTCGCGCTGGACCGGCCAGCAGGAAACCTTGGTCGAACTGGAAGGCCATGGCCGCGTAGACCTATTCCCGGAACTCGACCTGACCCGCACCGTGGGCTGGTTCACCACCACCTACCCGGTGCGGCTCGCCACCGCCGCCGATCCCGGCGTTTGCCTCCGCACGGTGAAAGAACGGCTGCGGCAGGTGCCGGACCATGGGCTAGGCTTCGGACTGCTCCAACATCTGGCTCCGCCGGAACTGCGCCAACGCATTGCCGCGCTACCCCGGCCCAAGCTCACTTTCAACTATCTCGGCCAGTTCGACGCCAGTTTCGACCCGGAGCGCGGGCTGTTCGCCCCGGCCCCGGAACACACCGGCGAAGAACGCGACCCGCTGGCCCCGCTGGGCAACGAATTCGAGATCAACGGCGAAATCTACGCGGGCGGATTGCGGTTGGATTGGGGCTATAGCCGGGCGCGTTACCGCGAGGACACGGTGCGGGGACTGGCCGACGCCTATCTGGCGGAAATCAAGGCCTTGATCGACCATGGCCGGAGCGCGGCGCGGAGCGCGACGCCCTCGGATTTCCCGCTGGCCCGGCTGGGACAGGCCGAACTCGACGCCTTGGGTTTGCCCTGGGGCGACATCGAAGACCTGTACCCGCTCGCCCCGATGCAACAGGGGATGCTATTCCACGCCCTGGCCCAACCCGGCGCGGGGCTGTACCTGACCCAGTTGGCGGTCGCCATCGAAGGGCTGGACCCGGAGCGTTTCAAACAAGCCTGGCGGGACGCCCTGGACCGCCACGATATCCTGCGGACCGGCTTCCTCTGGCGCGAGGCTTGGGCCGAACCGTTGCAGGCGGTGTATCGGTCCCCGGTCTTGCCGGTGGAGGAGCGGGATTGGCGGGGTAGGGACGCCACGCCGGAAGTCCTGGCCCAACTCCGGGCCGATGAGTTGCAACGCGGCTTCGACCTGGAACGCCCCCCCTTGCTGCGCCTGGTATTGGCGCGGTTGGACGAACGCCGGTATTACTTGGTGTGGACCGGCCACCACCTGCTGCTGGATGGTTGGAGCCAATCCCAACTCATGGGCGAAGTCCTGCGCGGACAGGGCGGCCTCGAAACCGGCCCGCCGCCCGCCGCCGGACGCTATCGGGATTACATCGCTTGGCTGGCGCGGCAGGACCGGGCGGCGGGCGAAACCTTCTGGCGCGGGCAATTGGCGGACCTGGAACAGCCCTGTTCGCTGGGCGCGGTCCTGCCCCGGCCTGGCCAGGGTGGCGGACATGGCGTCTTGCGCCACAGCCTGGGCGTGGAGCGAACCGGTGTCCTGCGCGGTTTCGCCGAGCGCCAGCGCATCACCCTCAACACCCTGGCGCAAGGCGCTTGGGCCTTGCTGCTATCCCGCCATACCGGACGGCGGGCGGTGGCCTTCGGAGCCACCGTGTCCGGGCGTCCCGACGACCTGCCGGGGGTGGAAAACCTGCTGGGCCTGTTCATCAACACCTTGCCAGTGGTCCACGTCCTGGAACCGGCCCGCCCGGTGGGCGCTTGGCTGCGGGCGTTACAGGAACGCAACCTCGGTCTGCGCGAGCATGGGCATCTTCCCTTGTACGACATCCAGCGTTGGGCCGGGGGCGGGTTCCGCTCCGGGATGGGACAGGCCTTGTTCGATACCTTGTTGGTGTTCGAGAACTACCCGGTCGATCCGGCCTTGCAAGCCTCCGGCCTGAAGCTGGGTCCGGTCGCCCAGGACGACGCCACCCACTACGCCTTGACCGTGGATATCGCCGTGGACGGGGCGATGGAATTGGGCTACGACTACGACCGGGGGCGCTTCCACGAGAGGGATATCCGGTCCTTGGCCGCGCAGATGGAACACTTGCTGCTGAAGCTGGTGGAAGACGCCGACAGGCCGGTCGGACGGCTGGGCTTGGCGGACGCGCCCCCGATGGCCCGCGCCCCGCTCCGCCCCGCCTATGAGCCGGTCCATGCGTCCATCCAACGGCAGGCGCGAACCCGGCCCGCCGCTCCGGCCCTGGTTCGCGGAGGCGATATCCTCGCGTATGGCGAACTGGAAAGCCGCGCCAACCGCCTGGCCCGGCGCTTGATCCGGTTGGGCGTGGGCGCGGAAATTCCGGTGGGTGTCCTGCTGGAACGCGGGCCGGATGCCATCGTCGCGGCCTTGGCGGTATGGAAGGCGGGTGGCGTGTATCTGCCGCTGGACCCGGCCTATCCGCCGGAACGGTTGCGGGAGATGGCGGAAGACGCACGGGCCGCTGTCCTGGTGGAATCCGCCGCCACGGCGGACGGCCTAGCTGCGGCAAGGCTTGAGACCCGAGGCTTGGGGCTTGAGGAGGACGGGGCAGGGTTTTCCTCCAGCCTCCAAGCTACCGCCTCAAGTCCCGTTCCCTTGCGATTGGATTGGGACGCTTTGGCCTCCGAACCGGCGGAACCGCCCGCCGTCGTTATCCACCCGGAGCAAGCGGCCTATCTGATCTATACCTCCGGCTCCACGGGCAAGCCCAAGGGCGTGGCCGTGGCGCATGGCGCTTTCGCGGCGCATTGCCGGGCGATGGCCGCGTTGTACGGGCTGGAAACCGACGACCGGGTATTGCTGTCCGCCTCCCTGGCTTTCGATGCGGCGCTGGATCAATGGGCCGTGCCCTTGCTGAGCGGGGCCAGCGTGGTGCCGATGGGACCCGAAACCTGGACCCCGGAACGTATCCTGCGGGAAAGCGCCGCCCTGGGGATCACCCGTCTCGACCTGTCCCCGGCCTATCTGGCCGAACTGGCGGCGCAAGCCGATCCCGCCACCGGTCCGCGGCTACGCTCGATCACGGTGGGTGGCGAAGCCTTGGCCAGCGACACCTACGCCGCCGCCCAGCAAGCACTGCGCCCGGACCGGCTGGTCAACGCCTACGGTCCCACCGAAACCGTCATCACCCCGCTGGCCTGGAAGGCGGAACCGGATACCGCTTGCCCGACCCGTTACGCGCCTATCGGTTTCCCGGTGGGCGGGCGCACGGCCCATGTGCTGGATGCCGACCTCAACCCCTTGCCGCCGGGCGTGGCCGGAGAGCTTTATATCGGCGGCCTGGAACTGGCGCGGGGCTATTGGCAACGGCCCGGCCTGACCGCCGAGCGGTTCGTGCCGATGCCTAGGCTCGAGGCCGGAGATTTAAGTCCCGAGGAGGAAGGATGCGGACGCCATGCTTCCGGCCCACAGCCTATAGCCCCAAGCCGCCTCTACCGCACCGGCGACCGCGCCTGCTTGCTCGAAGACGGCACGGTGGAATATCTGGGACGGGTGGACCTACAGGTCAAGCTACGCGGCTACCGGATCGAATTGGAGGAAATCGAAGCCCGTTTGCGGGCGCATCCGGCGGTGGCGGAAGCGGCGGCGCGGGTGTGGGAAGGCGCGGGCGGTGCCTATCTAGCGGCCTATGTCGCGCCGGACACCATGGGTTTGGCGGAAAGGCTCAAAGCGCATCTGGGTTCTTCCTTGCCGGAATACATGGTTCCGGCCCGCATCTTGGCCTTGCCCGGATTGCCGCGCCTGCCGAATGGCAAATTGGACCGCGCCCGCCTGCCGGAGCCGGAACGCGAGGTTCCGTCCCAAGCCGCCCCCGGCACCGAGGCCGAGCGGCACATGGCGGAACTCTGGCGGGAAATCCTCGGGCTGGAACAGGTCGGCGTCACCGACGATTTCTTCGAGCTGGGCGGACATTCGCTGTTGGCCCTGCGCTTGGTCGGCCTCGCCGAGCGGCGCATGGGCTTGAAGCCGACGCTCGCCCAAGTGCTGCGCCATCCGACCATCGCGGGCCTGCTGGCGGCGGTCGGCGCGGACACCAGCCCGGAGGCATCGCCCTTGGTCCTTTTGAACGGCGGGGGTTTGATGAGTCCCGCGACCGGAGACCGGAGGGCTGAGGAAGACAGCGGGCGGTTTCCCTCTCGCCTACGGTCCCAAGCCTCAAGCCCACCCCTGTTCTGTATCCATCCGGCGGGCGGCGCGGTGTTCGGCTACCGGCCCTTGGCCCAGGGTTTGGCGCGGCCCGTATATGGCGTCCTGTGTCCCGGATTCCTGGATAGCGCCTGGAATCCGCCTTCCCTCCAAGCGCAGGCGGAAGACTACGCCCGCCTCTTGCTGGAAGCCCAGCCGGAAGGCCCGTTCCATCTGCTGGGCTGGTCCTTGGGCGGGGCCTTGGCGATGGATGCGGCCCATTACCTGGAACGCTCCGGGCGCGAGGTGGCTTTCCTGGGGCTGGTGGATAGCTACGCGCCGGGCTTCGACGAAGATGAGCATACGCCCGGAAACTTGGGTCACGAGGCTTTAGGGCTTGAAGGCGCAAGCGGGGAATCCACCTCCCGGTCTCAAGCCCCCGGACTCCAGCCCACAACAGCCTCCGGGATCATGCGGAAGCTGAGCGCCCTGGCGCGGGATTGGCGGGTCCGGCCCTTGCGGGTGGCCCCGCATTGCTGGTGGTCGGACGAGGCCGGGGACATGGCCACCCTGGCCCAATCCCGGCTGGAACAGGGCTGGGGCCGTCCGGCTCGTTCCTCGGCGCGGGTCGCCGCCGACCATTCCGCCATCGTGCGGGCACCGGAATTCCTGGCGGAGTTGCGGGCGATCTTCGCGGCGGGCCAACCGGATGCGGATTGAGTCCCGGTTTCCCGGCGCGTTGTCCAAAATCGCGCCCGCGCTGGCGTTGGGCCTGCTCGCCGCCTGCGCCGCGCCCCCGGAACGCGACCCGGCCCGGACGGCCAGCACGGTCCCGGTCCGCTGGTCGAATCCGGCGGCGCTGGCGGGCGCGGTGCGGCCCTGGCTGCGCTCCTTCGCCGCGCCCGAATTGGATGGCTTAGTCGGCACCGCCCTGTCCGGCAATTTCGACCTCAAGGCGGTGGCGGCGCGGGTGGCGCAAGCCCGCGCCCAGGTCCGCATCGCGGGCGCGGAGCGTTTGCCCCAGATCGAACTCGCGCCCGGTTTCCAGCAGCTAGGGCTGGTCAGCAATGGGGAAGTCGCAGGCAGCTTTTGGGAATTGCCCTTCAACCTATCCTGGGAATTGGACCTGTGGGGCCGCATCCGCTCGACCCGGCAAGCCGCCGAGACCGAGGCGCTGGCGGCGGGTTCCGACCTGGAGGGCGCGGCGCTGTCGCTCGGTGCCCGCACGGTGCAAGCCTGTTTCGAACTGGCCGAAACCCGCCAGCAGGTGGGGGTGGTGGAACAATCCATCGCCGAGCGGCGGGCGCTGGTCGAACTGGTACAGGGGCGTTTCCAACTGGGCCTGGGCAGCGGGCTGGACCTCAGCCTCGCCGCCACCGACCTCAGCGACGCCGAGGCGCAACTGGCCGAAGCCCGCGACCGCCAACAAGCCGCGGCGCGGCGTTTGGAAACCCTGCTGGGACGCTATCCCGCCGCCGCCCTGGAACGCTGCGCCCAGTTGCCGACCTTGCCCGCCGCCCTGCCCGCCGGGTTGCCCGCCGAACTCCTGGCCCGCCGTCCCGACCTCAAGGCCGCTTTCGCCCGGCTCCGCGCTTTGGATTCCCGCCTCGACAGCGCCGAGAAGGCCCTGTTGCCCAGGGTGGCGCTGACCGCTTCCGGGGGTACCGCGGGCGCTTCGCTGGGCGAACTGGCCGATCCCCGCGCCGCCGCCTGGAATCTGGCGGTGGGCTTGGTCCAGCCGGTGTTCACCGGGGGACGGCTGAGCGCCGGGATCGATCTGGCCGGTGCCCAGGTGGAGGAAGCCTTGCAGCTTTACCGCGAGGCCGCGCTCAATGCCTTCCGCGAGGTGGAACAAGCCTTGGCCGCCGAGCGCTGGCTGTTGGCGCGCGAACACGCCCTGGCCGAAACCCTGGCCCGCACCGAGACCAGCCGCAAGCTCGCCATCCATGCCTACCGCAATGGCACGGTGGAAATCCTGCCCCTGCTGGACAGCTACCGCAGCACCTTGAACGCCCGCAGCGCCCTGCTCGCGGCCCGGCGGCAACTGTTGCAGAACCGCGTCGGCCTGTATCTGGCCTTGGGAGGGGCGGCGTGAAGCCTTGGAAAATCCTGTTGCCGCTGGCCGTGCTCCTGGGCGGGATCGCCGCCGCGGCCGCCATCGTGGTCCATGGTCCGGCCCTGGAAGCCAAGCCGTCCGCCAGCGCGCCGCCGACGGTGCGCGTCCTGGTCGCCCGCCCGGAAACCGTGCGGCTGGATGTCCATACCCAGGGCGTGGTCCAGGCCCGCACCGAGATCGATTTGGCCGCCGAGGTTTCCGGCAAGGTGGTGTGGGTCCATCCCGGCTTGGTGGTGGGCGGTTATATCGAGGCGGGGGAAACCGTGCTGTCCATCGATCCCCGCGATTACGACAACGCCATCGTCAAGGCCCAGGCGCGGGTGGCCGAAGCCCAGCGCGGCATCGCCCAGGAGCAAGCCGCCGTCCGCCAGGCCCAGGGCGAATGGAAGGTGCTGGGCGAGGGCCAGCCCACGCCCCTGGCCTTGCACGAACCGCAAATGGCCGAGGCCCGCGCCCGCCTTAAGGAAGCCGAGGCCGGGCTGGCCGACGCCCGTTTGCGGCGGGAACGCTGCGATTTGCGGGTGCCCTTCGCCGGGCAGGTTCGGGAAAAGCGGGTGGGCATCGGCCAATCCCTGGCCGCCGGGGACAAGCTGGCGCGGGTGTATTCGGTGGACGTGGCGGAAATCCGCCTGGCCCTGGCCCCCGACCAGCTCGCCTATCTGGACCTGCCGGAGAATGGGCCGGGCCGCGCCCGCCGCCCCGGCCCCAAGGTCGTCCTCAGCGCCCGCAACGGTGGCGAGGTCCAGCGCTGGGAAGGCGAAATCATCCGCACCGAAGGCGTGATGGAGGAAGGGACCGGCGTGCTGTTCGCGGTGGCCGAGGTGCGCGATCCCTACGGTTATGCCGGGCGCGGCGGCGGGCGTCCGCCGTTGCGGATCGGCCAGTTCGTACAGGCCGAGATCGAGGGCCGGGCGCGGGCGGATGTGTACGCCTTGCCGCAGGGCGTCCTCAATGCCGCGCAGGAGGCGCTGCTGGTGGATGCCGCCGACCGCCTGCGCGTGCGCCGCCTGGAGGTACTGCGTAGCGAGCCGGAACGGGTGTTGGTCCGGGGCGGCTTGGCGGCGGGCGAGCGGGTGGTGGTGTCGGGGGTGGAAGTACCGGTGGCAGGGATGGCGGTGCAGGTGGAGCCATGAAGCTCATCCCCTGGTTCGCCGCCAACCCGGTGGCCGCGAACCTCCTGATGCTGCTGATCTGGCTGGGCGGCGGATTCGGCCTCACGACCCTGGAGCGGGATGTCTATCCCCGCTTCAGCCCGCACCAATTCGAGGTCGAGGCCAGCTATCCGGGGGCCGGTCCCGCGGAAGTGGAAGCGGCGGTCTGCGTGCCGCTCGAAGAAGGTATCCATGATTTGTCCGGCGTCAAGCGCTTGGCCACCACGGTGTTCGAGGGCAGTTGCCAAATCCAGGTCGAGGTGCTGCCGGGCCATGACCGCGAAGCCTTGATGAGCGCGGTCCAGGCCAGGGTCCAAGCCATCCCCGGTTTGCCGCGCTCGCTGGAACGGATCGAGGTCCGGGAATCGAGCCGCGACGACGACAACGGGGTGATCTGGGTGGCTTTGTACGGCCCGGTCGATCCCCTGGCGCTCAAGCGCTACGGCGAGCGCATCCGGGCCGACCTCGCGGCCCTGCCCGGCGTGTCCAAGACCGTGGATTACGGCAGGATGTCCTACGAAATCGCCGTGCTGGCCCAACCCGACAAACTATTGCAATACGGACTTTCGCCACGGGAACTCGCCGAGGCGGTGCGGCAATCTTCCCTGGATTTGGCGGGCGGCGCGGTACGGACCCCGGCGGGCGAATTGCTGCTGCGGGTCAAGGGCCGGGCCGAACAGGCCGAAGCCCTGGGCGGATTGGTGTTGCGGACCCGCCCGGATGGCGGGCGGGTGCTGCTCAAGGACGTGGCCGAGGTCCGCGACGGCCTGGACGAACGCTGGTTCCAATGGCGGCACGACGGCCAACCGGCCCAGGGTTGGGAAATCCACGCCGGGGGCGACGCCATCGAGGTGGCGCGGCGGGTCAAGGACTATGTGGCGCGGCAAACCCGGCACCTGCCCGAGGGGCTGCATCTCAAGACCTGGTGGGACGATTCCGAAGCCTACGAGGAACGGGTGCGGACCCTGGTGGAAGACGGCGTGAGCGGCTTCCTGCTGGTGTGCTTGGTGCTGACCCTGTTCCTGCGGCTCCGGGTCGCGGTCTGGGCCGGGCTGGGCATCCTGACCTCGGTGCTGGGCGCGTTGTGGTTCATGCCGGTCCTGGATGTGTCGCTCAACATGTTGTCGCTGTTCGGCTTCCTGCTGGCGATGGGCATCTTGGTGGACGATGCCATCATCATCGGCGAGAGCGTCCATGCCGAGCAGGCGACCGGGAAGTTCGCCCCGCTGGACGCCGCCATCCGTGGCGTCCAGTCCGTGGCCCTGCCGGTGACGTTGTCGGTCTTGATCGCCCTGGTGGCTTTCCTGCCGGGGCTGTTCCTGCCGGGCTGGGGCGGGCAGATGATGCGGCCCATCTGTCTGGTGATGATCCTGACCTTGGTGTTTTCCCTGGCCGAAGCCCTGCTCATCCTGCCCGCCCATTTGGCCACGGCTCCCGGCGGGCCGGCCCGGCCCGGCCGGGTGGAGCGCTGGCGGGCCGGCCTCAACCGGGGGCTGGACCGCTTCGTCGCGGGCTTTTACGCCCCGTTCCTGGCGCGGGCCATCGCTTGGCGCTATCTGGCCTTGGCGCTGTTCATCGTCCTGCCCTTGCTGGGTGCCGCCCTGGTGGCGGGCGGCTATCTGCGCCTGTCGCTCAGCCCGGATGTCACCAAGGATTCGTTCTGGGTGCGGCTGACCGTGCCGCCCGGTTCGCCACCGGACGGCATCCGCCGGGCGGCGGCGCGGGTGGAACAGGCTTTGTTCGATTACCGCGATGAATTGGAGCGGGCAGAAGGCATACCCGTCCTGGTCGGCCAGGAAACCATGATCTGGGAACAGGAGGCCGGGTTGTGGCTGGAACTCTCGCCGGAGGCGCGGCAGCGGCTCGGGGTCGAGGACTTCGTGCGGGAATGGCGGCGGCGCATCGGCGACCTGGGGCAGGCCCGGATCGATTTCATCTACCGCGAGGGCGACGTGCCCTACGACCTCCAACTGGACCTGAGCGCCCCCGACCCCCTGGTCCTGGCGGCGGGGACCGAGGCATTGAAACAGCAACTCGCGGCCTATCCGGGGGTGTCCGATGTCATGGATTCCGCCGTGCCCGGCAAGCCGGAAGTCCGCCTCGTCTTGAAGCCGGAAGCCGAGCGCCTGGGACTGCGCCTCGCCGATCTCGCCGAACAAGTCCGCGCCGCCTATTACGGCGAGGAAGCCCAGCGCCTGCGGCGGGGCCGCAACGAGGTCAAGGTGGTGGTGCGCTATCCGCCCGAGGCGCGGCGTTCGCTGGATGCCCTGCTGGCCATGCCGGTCCGGTTGCCGGCAGGGGGACAAGCGCCCTTGTCGGCCTTGGCCGAGGTGTCGTTCGCGCCGGGCTATGCCCAGTTGAACCGCCGCGACCGGCGGCGCGTGTTGGAAGTGGTGGCGCGGGTGGACCCGCAACACGCCGACGCCAACGCCCTCTACGCCGAACTGGAAAACACCGTGCTGCCCGAATTGTCGCGGCGCTACCCCGGACTCCGCGCCGAGATCGGCCAGGAACGGCGCGAACAGGAAACCATGCTGGCGGGACTCTGGCACAACGCCGGCATCGCGCTGGCGGTGATCTACGTCCTGATCGCCGCGACCTTCCGTTCCTACGCCCAGCCTTTGATCTTCCTGTTCGCCGTGCCGGTGGCTTGGAGCGGGGCGGTGTTGGCCCACGCCCTGGCCGGACTGCCGCTGTCGATGGAATCCCTGGTCGGGATGATCGCGGCCAGCGGCGTGGTGGTGAACGACAGCTTGGTGCTGCTCGACCATATCGAGGCGGGGGATAGGCCTGGGGAAGAAAGCAGAGGCTGTGATTCTTCCGGCCTACCGCCCCACTCCTCAAGCCTCGCCCAGGCCTGCGCCGCCCGGTTCCGCCCGATCTTCCTGGCTTTCCTCACCAATTTCGCCGGTTTCCTGCCCACCCTGCTGGAAACCAGCGCCCAGGCCCAGTTCCTGGTGCCCATGACCCTGTCGCTGGCGGCGGGCTTGCTGTTCGGCATGGCCGCCAGCCTGGTGCTAACCCCGGTGGCCTACGCCATCCTCCAAGATTTCCAGGGCAAACCGTAACGCCCCGCCGCCGTTCCCCCGGCCATGGCACGGCCCCCCCCTCGCTAACAATCCACAGGCCACCCTTCCTATGCGATTTTTCTTGCGTCGTCGCCCGAATAGGTAGAAAATGATAATCGTTCTCATTTTTATAAATAAAAAAATGAGGCATAAACTGGGAGTCATGCAATTTTTATAAAGCATGCCCATCGACCGATCTCATTTGGATTTCATTTCTTAGAGGCATACGACGATGAAAAAAAACTTCTTGCACCAAACGATCCGCGCAATGGCCACGCTGGCCGCTGTCGCCGCCGCCGGAACCGCTTCCGCCGACCAGCTCACCAAGTCGTTTGAAAACACCCGTACCATCAAAATCAACGACCTGTGCGCGGACCCATCGCTCGATAAATGCGCCGGCCTGGTCGATTTCTACCCCATCCGCGAAACCAACGTCATCATCCCGTCCAAAGCGGCCAGCCCCTATGGCAGCCTGATCAAGGTGCCCGCCAATGCCTTCCCGGCCGGCTTCAAGATCAAAGACGTCAATGTCACCCTGAAAGGCGTGTCCCACACCAACCTGGACGACGTCGACGTCCTGCTGATCGCCCCGGATGGCCGCTATGCGATGGTGATGTCGAACGCCAATGCTTCGTCCGCCACCCCCAATTCGGTCCAAAACCTCACCTTCATCTTCGACGATTCCGCCGTGTTGCCCCTGCCCAACTCGAACCGCAACGACGGCACGCTGACCAGCAGCCCGACCAGCGAACTCGCCGGGATCGTCTACGACGAGTGGGTCAATGTCTGGACCGACCCGACCCCGCGCCGCTACAAGCCGACCGACTACGATGCCACCAACCCGCTCAGCGTGGACGACATGGATTACTTCCCGGCCCCCGCGCCCGCCGGCATGGTGACGCCCCGCACGGTGGTCGATACCTCCAGCGCCGCGCTCGCGGTCCAGAAGTTGGTGACTTCGGGCCCGCAGCTCAGCGCCTTCAACGGCGGGGTTCCGACCGGCGATTGGCAGCTGTATGTGGTGGATGATTTCTTCTGGTACGACGGCTCGATCCTCGGCGGCTGGAGCATCGAAATCACCGCCGGCACCTAAAGGCGGGGAAGGACCGGGGGCGCGAACCGCCGGTCCCGGCAAGGTAAGGACTGATCGCCGTCCGGTTGCCCCGGTTGAAAAAGGGGCAGGCGGGCGGCGTTTTCGTCAGGGAAGCTTGCCGGGATTGGAGGGATTTGCGTTGGCGCGGCGGCCTGGATCAAACCCAGCGCTGGGAGCCGTAAATCCGCCGTCCATGCCGCAAACCAGGACTCCGGCCCAATCCGGCCACGCAGACACGCCGAAGCCCCATGATGAAACACCCATCGCGCCCGCTAAAAATAGCGCTTTGCACGCTGGTTCCAGACGATGAGGGGGCGGATGCCTCCCGCCTGTTGCAAGGGGGCTGGCTGGCCCCGGAGGAGCGCGAGCGGGCCGCGCGCTTCGTATTCGAACGGGACCGCTGGTCCTATATCGCCGCCCATAGCCTGCTGCGGGCGATGCTGGCCGGATTCCACGGCCTTCCGCCGCTGGCCTGGCGTTTCCGGGCCAATCCGCATGGACGCCCCGAAATCGACCCGGTTTGCGTCCCTTCGATGCCGCCGCGCTTCAATATCAGCCACACCCATGGCCTAGCCCTGTGCGCCCTGACGGTGGGAGACCTGCCGGAGGATGTGGACGTGGGCGTGGATGCCGAATGCTTGGACCGCCCTCCCGAAGGGTTGGAACTGGCCGGGCGGTGTTTGTCCGAGCGGGAATGGGCCTGGCTGGAAGCCGAGGATGAAGCGCGGCGGCACACCGGATTCCTGCGGCTCTGGACCCTGAAGGAGGCGGTCGCCAAAGCGCTAGGGCTGGGTTTGGAACTGGACTTCAAAACTTTCGATTGCCGGCTGGAGCCCTTGGGGGTGGATTTCCCAACGGCTGCGCCGGCCGGCGCCCCGGCGGTCTGGGAATTGGTCCATGAATTCGTCGCGCCGCGCCACTGGATATCTGTGGCTGTCCGCCGCCCGCCCGATGTCCACCTCGAACTTTCCATCCAGCACCTGCGCGGCATGCCAGTTCCAACCGCGCCGCCTGGGTGGAAAAATGGACGGTTTCCATAAACGACGCCTGGGCGCGCGCATCGGCCAGCGGCTTGGGTCCGTTCGGAGGTAGGAAGCGCCCGGAACGGCGGCACGCCTTCCAGACCCGCCCACCCACGGGTATTGCCGTTGCCTGGGAGCGGGTCTTCGGCGAAAGTATTCACCACAGCCGCGACGCCCGCCCTTTGGCGTAAGATGGCAAGGCCGCGCCGGGCCTCCAACGGACCCGCCGCCCGGCCCCGGCTGAATATCACGATGCCTTTCGCCGTGAAACGGAGACCCTGGATGCCGATGTTCGAACCCACCCCGATATTGTCCCGGCTTGGGCCGGTCCGCCGCGCCCATCGCCTATGACCGCGCCCAACCCTTCCCATCGCGGTTTGATCGGCCTCGATCAAGCCCAACTCGACGTTTTGTTCCCCCACCACCTGGCCGTGGACGCGGAACTCCGCATCCTGCGGGCCGGTCCCGCGCTCGGGGCGCTGTGCCCGGATGTGGCGGAGGGCCTGCCCTTGGCGCGGGCGTTCGCCCCGGCGGAACCCGAGGACCCGTCCTGGGAAGCCGGGCGGCCCGCGGCCACCGCGCCGGCCCCGACGCTCTGGCGGCACCTCCTGACCGGGCTGGAATTCGAGGGCCGGGTTTTGCCCACGCGGGAACCCGCCGGATCGATCCTGTTGTGGTCGCCCATCGCCGCCGCGGAACAGCGGTCCGGGTTGCGGCAGGCCCGCCAAACCTTGCGGCGGCAGGACGAATACCCCGCCGCGACCGAGACCCGTTTGCGCGACAAGGAGGCCGAGGCGCGGCGGCTGGCCTTGGTCGCGGGCCTGACCGATAACGCCGTGGTGCTGACCGACGCCCAGGGCCGGGTGGAATGGGTGAACGAGGGTTTCACCCGGATCACCGGCTATACCCTGGCGGACGTGCTGGGCAAGACGCCCGGCTCGGTGCTGCAAGGTCCGGGCACCGACCCGGCAGCGGTCGAATATATGCGCGGCTGCCTGCGGCAGGAGCGGGGTTTCC